>JAUMVX010000048.1 GCA_030529945.1 Bacteroidia bacterium
GTTTTAAAGGCCGTTTGAATGAACCTCTAAGTGAAGCAGGTTATTTTTTACACATCACTTAAACAGCTTCCAAGAAGCTTCGCATTCATCGTGGTTTCGGTACATCTCGATGCGCCTGATGACCCTCGGCGGACGGAAAAGAGCCCCGCGGGAAGGCGGGACTCTCTGATGAAAAATGATAACTACTCCTGACGAATCACTTGGTGAGCCTCTTCACGGCCTCGCCGAAGGAGATGAGCTCGATGCCGTGCTCCCTGATGTAGTCGAGAACCACGGGACTGGTCCAGAGATCCACGACGCCCTGGCGGTCCTCGGCGACATTCTCGTAGCCGATATGGGAAGTCGCCTCCATCTCCGCGGACCTGACGGCCGGATGGTCTATGGTCACATAGTATGACCCCTTCTCCATCTTCGAGAGAGCCTCGATGAACTTCTCCACCCTCTCCCCTACCGGAACACCCATCCCGAAGCCCAGAGACTTGACGTTGATACCGCCCTGTCCCATAAAGCTCTTCGCGGAATCCATATAGAAGAGCCCGTACTCCGTGCAGAGACGCCTCGCGATCTCATCGATTCTCGGATCCACGATGCACCAGGCCATATGGCTGGTCAGGTGGGTGAGGTTCGGCACATACTTCTTCGCCATCTCGATCTGGGCGCGCATCTCAGCCTCTATCTCGCCCAGATCCAGCCTGTCCCGATTCTCCATCATCGACCCTCCGGGATAATCCTTCGAAGGAAAAGTCCCCCGGAGGAAATAGCCGTCCCCGTCGCAGAGCGACGGACAATGCGTGAGCGGTCTCCACTTGTATCCGTCCCACTCGCTGGTGAACACGATATGCACGCCCACGTCCAGCCCCGGATTCTCCCTCAGAAGCGAAACAGCCTCCGGGAACCACGGCGCGACCGTCATAATCTCCGTACTGCGCTCGATACCTTCGCGATAAGCCTTTATCACGCCCATATTCGAGCCGTGCGAGCCTCCGATGTCGTCACCCCGGACGATGAGAGTCTGACCTCCCGCCGCAGGGGCCGCAAGAGCGGCCCCTACGGTAAGGGCGGTCAAAAAATGAAAGGTTCTATTCATAGATGGAAACTACTCCTGAGGAAGCATCACGGTATTGACCTTCCAGATCTGAGCCTTGGACTGCTTGAAGGTAGCGGTGGAGCGGATGTCGGATGCGGAAGCGCCTACGAGCACCTTGTAGGTGCCTGCGGCGGTCTCCCACTGCGAGGCGGCGTCATTGAAGGACGCAAGTCCGTAAGCGTCGACGGTCATAGTGAGGGTCTCGCTTGCGCCAGGGGCCAGTTCGGAGGTCTTGGCGAACGCCTTGAGTTCGTATGCCGGCTTCTCCAGACCGCCTGCCGGAGCCGCGATGTAGAGCTGGACGGCTTCCTTGCCGGAAACCTTGCCGGTATTCTTCACCGAAACGCTGACGGTGACTCCCCCGTCTTTGGACACTTTGACCGCAGGCTTGCCGTACTCGAAGCTGGTGTAGCTGAGTCCGTAGCCGAAAGGATAGGAAACCTCCTTGCCGGCGGTCGTGAAATAGCGGTAGCCTACGTTCAGCCCCTCGGCATAGTCTGTATAGTCATAATCCTTAACAGGCTTCTTCTCGGACTTCTTTCCGAAGAACGCCGAGAAAGAGTTCTCAGCAGCGGCCTTAGGCTTGTAATAAGGGAAGTTCACCGATGACGGGATGTCGAGATAGTTCACAGGGAAGGTCATAGAGAGCTTGCCCGAAGGGTTCACCTTGCCCGAGAGGATGTCGGCCACGGAGTTTCCGGCTTCCTGACCCGGAGTCCAGGCGAGAAGAATCGCGTCCGGAAGACTCTTCCAGGACGCGGTCTCCACCACGCCGCCCACATTCAGAACCACCACGACCTTCTTTCCGGCCTGATGGTAGAGATTGCAGACTTCCGTGATGAGCGCGCGCTCGTCGTCATTGAGGTCGAAATCACCCTCGAGACCACGGTCGTCACCCTCGCCGGCATTGCGGCCGATGACCACCACTGCGGCGTCGTTACGCTCCACGGAGTTGGCGATGACCTCCTTGCGGACGGAGAGTTCAGGAATCACGCCCTCGCCGAGAGAAAGCCCGCCACCCAGAGCCTGCTCCGGAATGATCTTGGCGTTTGCATCCTCTGCGTTGATGTATGTGCGGTATGTCCTGTAGAGGGAGGCGATCTTCTCGTCCAGCTGATAACCGGCGGCCGATAGGCCTTCGTCTATATTACGGACATAAGCCTTGTTCACATTGCCGGAACCGGTGCCGCCCGCGATGGTCTTATATGCGTTCATACCGAAGAGAGCCACCCTGCCTCCGGAGAACGGAAGCATAGAGTCGTTCTTAAGCAGAACCATACCCTCCGCTGCTGCCTTGCGCACAGCCTCCGCGTGGGCCTTGAGGTCGGGAGCGTTGCTGTAACGGTAGCCGTTGAAACGCGGGGTCTTCACGATGTACTCCAGAATGCGCTTTACGTTGCGGTCGAGGTCGGCCTCTGAGAGAGTCCCGTTCTTCACGGCTTCGATTATGCGCTGAGTCTCGAAAGGCATTCCCGGCTCCATAAGGTCGTTGCCGGCGTGAACCGCAGCGGCGGTGCCTTCCTTGGAACCCCAGTCAGTCATAACGATGCCCTTGAACCCCCACTCGTCGCGCAGGATGGTCTGGAGGAGTTCGGGATTCTGCTGGGTATAGACTCCGTTCACCTTATTATATGAGGACATAATGGTCCACGGGTCAGACTCCTTGACGGCGATTTCGAAATTCTTGAGATAGAGCTCGCGAAGGGCGCGTGTGCCTATGCGGGCTTCGTTTTCCATACGGTTTATCTCCTGGTTGTTGCCCATAAAGTGCTTCAGCGAGACACCCACGCCCTGGCTCTGAATGCCTCGCACATAGGCGGCGGCAATCTTGCCGGAGAGTACCGGGTCCTCGGAGAAATACTCGAAGTTGCGGCCGCAGAGAGGGTTGCGATGGATGTTCATACCCGGAGCCAGAAGCACGTCTGCGCCGTATTCGAGAACTTCGTTGCCCATATCGGCGAGCAGCGTCTCCACGAGATCCACGTCCCAGGTGCAGGCGAGAACCGTACCTACAGGGAAGCCGGTACAGTAGAATGTCCGGTCCGTCCCCTTTCTCTTCGGGTCTATGCGCAGTCCGGCGGGGCCGTCGGAAACCACTGTCTGAGGGATGCCGAGCCGGTCTATGGCCTTGGTGGTGCCGGCGGCGCCGGGAACGAGGGTAGCGTCGGCGGCGGTCATCGAACCTGCGGTCATACTGCCCCAGCCCGAGCCGATGCAGAGTTCAGCCTTCTCCTCCAGGGTCATAGCCTTGAGGACTTCGTCGATATTGTCCTTGCTGAGTTTAAGCTGTGCGCCCGCCGGAACAGCGGCGAGTGCACAGGAGATAAGAATAATCGTTTTCTTCATATTATGCGGTTTATTTGAAAAGCCTCTGGGCGAAGTCTACGAGATAGATTCTCCAGTTTCTCCAGATGTGTCCGCCCGGAGTCTCCACATAGACATAAGGATAGTTCTTCTCGTCCAGATGATTGCGCAGCTCCTCGTTCGCCTTGTACAGGAAATCCGTTTCGCCTATGGCGATGTAGTAGAGTTTCGGCTGATTCGCGAAGAGCACGTCGAGCTTCTCGTAGGTGTTCTTGTAGAAATCCGGTGCGATGTAGCCGCTATCGTCCCCCTGGCGGATTCCGATGCCGGCCGAGAACAGACCCACGTAGTCGAAGGTCTTGGGATAGTTCAGGGAGATCTGGTAGCTGTGGCCGCCGCCCATCGAAAGGCCGGCTATGGCGCGTGCGGAAGACTTCTTTATGGTGCGGTAATGGCTGTCCACGAAGGAGATGACATCCTTGAAATGGGCCTCGAAGGAGGTGTCGAAGGAACCGCAGTTGTAAGGCTTGTACATACCGGAAGCGTCCTCGCCCGGAGCGGCCTGGTGAAGGGTGTTGCCGTTCGTCATCACCACGATCATAGGCTTCGCCCTGCCGCTCGCGATGAGATTGTCCATAACCTGAGCGGCGCGGCCGGTGCACAGCCAAGCCTCCTCGTCACCGCCCATACCGTGGAGCAGGTAGAGGACAGGATATTTCGTCTTGCCGTCCTCGTAGCCCGCCGGAGTATAGACCGACATTCTGCGGTCCTTGCCGAGCACGTCCGAGTGATACCATACGCGGGACACCGTGCCGTGAGGCACGTCCTGCACCTTATAGTCGTCGGCCTTGCCTCCTCCAATGATGAAATAATTCGTCTGTGAGGCGATGTCGCGCTGGAGATAGGCGTTGTTCGGGTCCTTCACCGAAAGCCCGTCCACGATGAAGCTGTAGCTGTAGAGCTCGCTTTCGAGAGGCTCGGTGGTGTATTCCCAGACTCCGTTCTGCCCTTCCTTCAGGTCGGCCATACCCGGGGCGTCGAAGCTGAAGTCCCCCATCTTCATCGGAGTGGTCGGAAGAAAGTCTCCCGTCACCTGGACCTTGATGGCCTTCGGGGCCACGAAACGGAAGGTCACGGAATTGTCGGCGTTGATTTCCGGGGAAATGATCTGCTGGCCTCCCCAGAGGGCCTGCTGAGCGAATGCGCCCGCGCCTGTCACGAGAAGCAGGGCGGCGACGGTGATGATTTTTCTCATATTCATTGTTCGAGTGTGTTTGTGGTCTTTTCTTTTGTGCAAAGCTACCGCTTATGTGCGTAAAGAAACGTCACCATAATTCTTTTTTTATATCTGTGTGTACGAAAAATTGCCCGATTGTTCAGAATCGGGCGATTCTTCGCATAGAGGATCAGTGCTGTGCTGCCGGATTGGACGCGGAAGCGTCCGGGTACTTGCCGTAGAATTTGTTCGCGCCCACCGCGAAGGTGTAGGAGAGGTCGGCGTTGCGGGTGACGGTGATGGTTTCGCCCGTGTTTATGAGCACGACTTTGCCGTCCGTGTCATAGTAGAGCGAGCCTCCTATGGCTCCCGGATACCAGGCGGAGTAGTCGTAGCCCGCCCAGGCGCTCAGGTCAGCAGTGGTGGAGTAATAGTCCGCCACGGTGTAGGTGCCCTCGATGTCCTCTCCGGAGGTGCGGTTCAGCACGAAGCCGGCGGCGACGTTATAGTTCGCGTCGTAAAGGGTGATGGCGTGGTTCGAGACTTCTCCCATATCGGTGACGATGTCGGAGATGAGGTACGGGTCTATATCCTCTTCGAAGGAGAGAGAGAAGGTGCCGCTGACCTTGACGATGCCGCCGTCGGAAAGCCATACGGTACCCGAGATGCTGTAGTTCACGCCCTCGGTCCAGGAGTCGGAATCCGCCTCGATGGTGAGGGTGCCGGTCTCGATGGCCGTCCCGCCCAGTGTGGACTGTCCGGAAATGTAGTTGCCCTTGCCGGCATTGGCCGCGGAGGCGGCGGAGTAGGCGTTCGGCTGGATATAGTACTGGCCGCTGACCAGATACAGGTGCAGGTCTTTGCCCCCGTCGCCCTTAACCGTGAGGTCGAAGGTGCGGGATGTTGCGGACTTTTCGAAGCCGTTCACCGCAGCGGAGGAGAATGACTGGAGCTCGGGCTTCTGAAAGATGCCCTCCAGAGGGTCGAGTCCGCTCTTTTCGCAGGAAGCGAGGCAGAAGAGGACTGCAGCCCCCATCATTATATTTACAATATATCTTTTCATAATGGTGTAATCGTTAATAACCCGGGTTCTGCTTGATTTCGCTGTTAAGGCGGATTTCGGTGGCGGGATAAGGCAGGTGCTCGTGCTTGCCGGCCTTGAAGCCGTAAGTGGAGTTGTTGCAGTTCTTATAGACGATTTCGCCGTTGGCTTGAAGCACGGGATAGGTCTTGCCGTTGTTCGCCATAGCCTTTTCGGCTTCCCCCCAGCGGAGCAGGTCCTGGAACCGGACGCCCTCGCCGCAGAGTTCGAGTCTCTTCTCGAGCTTGATGTCGTCGAGGGTCACGGAGGCTTTCGCCGCGAGGCCGGCGCGGGCGCGGATCATATTCGTGTATTCGGTCGCCTTGGCGGCATTGCCCGCCATCAGGTGGGCCTCAGCGCCGCACAGAAGCACCTCCGCGTATCTCATCCAGAGGAGGTTCGCCGCATAGTAGAAGTCGGAAGCGGTTCCGCGGTCCGCGCTGTAAGGCACGTCCTTCCACATGAAGTAGCCTTCGTTTATGATGCTGGAGCTGACGCGCATTCCGAGCTGGTCCTGCACCTGCTGATAGGTCTTGAGGGTCTGGTTCAGACGGTAGCCGTTCTCGCCCTCGTCGCTCACGAACGCATCGTAGAGACTCTTCGTAGGCACGCGGAAGCCCCAGCCGGTCTGCAGGAGAGGTGTCCCGCTCACGCCGGTCATACGGTCCACGCGCCAGTTTATCATAAGATAATAGAGGGAGAAGTTGTAGCTGTAAGGATTCGCCTCGTCGGCGACGCGGTTAGTCTCGAAGATGCTCTCGCAGAAATGCTTGTTCTCGTTGCGGTGCATATCGCCGTAGTTCCCGGTGTAGAGGGCGTATTTGCCGCTGCCCACCACAGCGTCAAACTGCTCTGCCGCCTCGGAATACTTCTGCTGCCAGAGGTAGGCTTTGCCCAGAAGCGCCTGCGCGAACTGACGGGTCGTTCTCCAGGTCTGAGTGTCGTTTACGTCCGACTTCTCGGGAAGGGCATTGGAAGCGACAGCTTCCGTCAGATCCTTCTCCACGAGGGCCCAGAGTTCCTCGGTGGTCCCGTTCGGGCGCGAGTACTCGGACGGCAGGAGCTCGTGGTCCACTACAGGAGGGTTGCCCCAGATGGTGATGAGGTCGAAATACGCCCACGCGCGGAGGACCTTGGCTTCGGCGAGCGAGCGCCTTGCCACTTCGCCCTGCTCTTCGCTCACGTGGCCGAGAACGACGTTGCACTTGTAGATGAGGGTGTAGAGGGAGGTGAACATAGCCTGGACGTAGTCCTGCTCGGTGTCGAAGGTGAACTCGTTCAGCTGCTGGAGGTCGATATTGTCACCCCGGTCAGCGCCGCCGGCGTAGAAGTCGTCGGTGAGCATCTCTTTCATAAGGCGGATGTAATAGTCGTAGTTCCAGCCCTTTGCCTCAAGATAGATGGCTGCGGTGGCCGACTCTATCTGTTCGTCGGTCTTGTAGTAGGTCTCGTAATTCAGCACTCCGTGCTGCGAGATGTCGAGAAGGTCGCTGCAGGAAGATGAAGCGAGGGTCGCGACGCACAATGCCGAGCCGATAAGTATATTCTTTATTTTCATTGTCTGTCGGGATTAGAATGTTATGTTTACTCCGAACACCACTTTCTTCGAGGTAGGATAGCTGCCCTTGTCCACGCCGAGGGAGCTGCCCACGCCCGTGACCTCAGGGTCGAAGCCCGGATAGTCCGTGAAGGTGAAGAAGTCGTCGAGCGAGCCGTAGATGCGCAGGTTCTCGACTTTGAAATTGCGGACTATCTGCCTAGGCAGGGTGTAGCCGAGCTGTATCTGCTTGATCTTGAAGAAGGAGCCGTCAAATACTACCGCATCCGAGGTCAGATACTGGATCCAGTTCGAGGCGTTCGCCGCAGGTCGTGTTCCGGAGGTGTTCGTAGCTGTCCAGCGGTCCTCGGTGAACCAGGTGAGGCGGTTGCAGGCGTAGTCCACGTTGTTCAGGCAGTTGAAAACCTTGTTGCCGTAGGTGCCTGTGCCGAACACTGTCAGGTCGAGTCCCTTCCAGGCCGCGTTCAGGGTGATGCCGTAGGTGAGCTTCGGGATGCCGGAGCCCAGGTCCATCTTGTCGCCCTGGGAGATGCCTTCCACACCGTCTATGTCCTCGAAGGTGGCGTTGCCGGTCTGAGGGTCAATCCCGGTGAAATGATATCCGTAGAAATGCCAGGCCGGTTTGCCCTTCTCGAAGCGGGTGATGGTGCCGTAGTTGCGCACTCCGACGCCGTCGATGCCGTCGCTGAGGGACTCGTGGATGTAGGTCACTTCATTGTGGAGGGTGGAGAGGTTTCCGGAGACTCCGTAGGAGAAGTCTCCTATGGTGTCGCGCCATTTCAGCTCGAACTCCCAGCCCCGGTTCACGACGTTACCCGCATTGACCGGGGAGGCGGAGACGCCGACCACGGTCGAAGGAGTGATGCCCGAGACGATGAGGTCGATGGTCTTCTTGCGGAACCAGTCCACATTGAGGGAGAGGCGGTCATTCAGGAAACGGGTGTCGATGCCGACGTTTATCTGGTCGGAGGTCTCCCATTTGAGGTTCTCGTTGCCCGAGGATGACGGAGCGTAGGCGATGATGTATTTCGCTTCGCTGTTCGCGACCGGATATGCGCCGGTGGAGGCTATCACGTTAGCGTAGGCGTAACTGCCCAGCGATGCGGTGCTGCCGTTCTGACCCCAGCTGGCGCGGAATTTCATATAAGGGACGAAGCTCTTCAGGGAAGAGTAGAAACTCTCTTCGGAGACTGTCCAGCCGCCGGATACTGCAGGGAAATATCCCCAGCGCATAGGCTTCGGAAGGATGGAGAGGTCGGCTGCGTCGGCGCGGAGGGAGGCCTGGATATGGTATCTGTTCAGGTAGTTCCAGCTCAGGCGGCCGAAGTACGAGAGGTTGCGGCTGTAGATGGGTTCAGCGCCGGAAACGCTCTTCGAGGCGTTAGCCGTGGCGTATGCGAAATAGTAGAAGAGAGGGTCCCTCTGGGTCACGCCGAGGTCCGTGTCGTTGCCGGATTTGGAGCCGGAGAGATAGAACGAACGGTTCTGGCTGTAGGAGGTTCCCGCCATCAGGCTTAAGTTGTGTCCGCCGAAACTGTGGTTCCAGTTCGCGAAGTTCTCCCACTGATAATAGGTGCTGTTCGAGTCGGAACCGCTGAGGGAGATATAGTCCGCGTGGGCGTTGGTGTCCATATAGTAGTCCAGAGAGTAGCCGTAGGAGTCGGAACTCGTGAGACGGTAGCCCAGACGGGAGGTCAGGACGAAGTTTCTGAAAGGCTTGAAATTCAAGGAGGTGGAGCCGTTGATATTGAAGCCGTTGCTGATGGAATAGCTTCTGTCCCGCATCGCGAGAGGATTTACGTTGCCCGAGTTGGAGAAGGCGGAGATGCCGTAGTAGTCGCCGTTTTCGTCCTTGAGCAGAGTCTTGCCCTCGGCGAGATATTTCTGCATGAATGCAGGCAGATTCTCCTCGCTGTAGCTTGGTGGGGTGAGAGGGTCGAGCTGCAGGGCCGACAATATGGCCGAGCCGTAGTCGCTGCCTTCCGATACGGTGCGTACCTTATAGGATTCGACCTGGTTGTTAGTCTGGATGTCGAGCCAAGGCTTGATCTTCCAGGAGCCGTTCACCATACCGGTGTATCTTTCATATACGTCGGCGTCGCCGGCGAACATACCGTCATTGTTCAGGTACGAGCCGCTGATATAGAGGGAGCCCCTCTCGTTTCCGGCCTGGAAGGTCAGGTTGTGGTGCTGCATATATGAGGTCTCGTAGGAGTAGTCCATCCAGTCGGTGTTAGTCTCGAAATCCCAGTTGTTGTAGAACTTCTCAAGGTCGTAGCGGCCATCCTCGAGGTAGTACTGCATATACTGCTCGGAATTCATCACCTTAGGGATGCGCGCGAGGCTCTGGGCCGTAAGCTGATAGCTGTAGCTTATCTTGCCGTCGCCCTGGCCTTTGCGGGTGGTGACGAGGATGACTCCGTTGCCGGCACGTGCGCCGTAGATGGCTGCGGAGGCACCGTCCTTGAGCACTTCCATAGACTCGATGTCGTTAGGGTCGATGCCGGAGATGTCGCTCGCGATACGGCCGTCCACTACATAGAGAGGGTCACTGGAGCCGTTCGAGCTGATGCCCCTGATGCGTACGGTAGGGGAAGCTCCCGGACGGGCGGAAGAACTCTGGATGTGCACGCCCGCCGTCTTGCCCTGGAGGGCCTGTACGGGGGCGGTGATGGTCCTGTTCAGGATGTCCTCGCTTTTGACCTGGGAGATGGAGCCGGTGATGTCGCTCTTTTTCTGGACGCCGTAGCCCACTACCACGGTCTCCTCGATCATCATCGCGTCTTCGGCCATAACGACATTCAGGATACCGTTTACAGCCTGTTTCTCGACCTCGGTGTAGCCCAGACAGGAGAACACGAGGATGCTGCCCGGGTCTGCGGTGATGGAGTATTTTCCGTCATTGTCCGTGACAACGCCGTTTGACGTGCCCTTCTGGAAAATGCCCGCACTCACCACCGGCAGGCCCGATCCGTCAGTCACGGTTCCGGAGACGGTGACCTTCTGCTGGGCCTGAGCTGAAGCAAGCGCCATCAGAAGGACCATCGCCGAGACCGCGATTTTCCTTAGAAGAATAGATTCTTTCATTGCGTGTAGATTTGGTTGTTATTAGTTCTGTGTGTTTTTTTCACGATGCAAAGAAAATGTATGTTTTTCCGCTGCTTTTTCTTGAATGTTCGGAAAATGTGTCGCACTGTGCAAAACGTATTATACAAAAGTCCAAAAATTTGCGTCAGAGTGTAAAATCGGGCGTACAGTGCACTGCGGGGGCATATTGGCCGGCTGCGGCCGGCCTGAAGAAATCCGCTTGAGCCTGCGGCGGTCTCGCCCGGAGTTCCTATCTTTGCGTCTGTTATGAAGAAAAAGACCGCTCTGTGCATACTGCTCGCGCTCGCTCCGCTTGCCGCCGGCTCGTACAATGAAGTTACTCCGAGCATCTCGAACGGAATCGTGAACTGCATCACCCAGGATGCGGACGGTTTCATCTGGATGGGCACTTTCAGGGGGCTGAACCGCTACGACGGGCAGCTGTTCCGGCAGTACTATTCGCAATATGACTCCCTCTCCATCAAGGACAATCAGGTGAAAACCGCTTTCAGCGACAGCCGCGGCCGCCTCTGGGTCGGAACGGTGAACGGACCGAGCCTCTATGACAAGGATAGTGACACCTTCCGCGAGGTGAAGGTCCTTTTTACCCACAGGAACATACTGCAGTTCCTCGAAACCAGCAGCGGAGACGTCCTGGCGGGCAATTACGACTGTATCCTCAGATATGACGAGGCCTCAGGAAGTTTCAGTCCTCTCGAGGGCGTAAAGCAGGGCAGCGGCGTATATGCGCTCCTCTCCCCCATCGGAGACCTCTGGGTCTGCAGTAACGATGCTCTGCGCTGCTATAATCCCGACACGGGTTCCCTCAAATACGAGGAGCCGCTTTCCACCCTGTTTTTCGGCCGTTTCTTTATGGTCGGCAGTGACATATGGATCTCCGATATGGCCGGCCTCAGAATCTATTCCACGCTTTCCAGAAGCTTTCTTCCCGTCCCGAAAGCCATCGCGGAGCGCCTGAAAGGAGAGATGGTGAGCATTATACATCCCTACGGGGACGGGCTCCTGTTCTATTCGGAACTGGCCGGGATGTACTTTTATGAGGACGGGCGGATTATTTCCCAGTACGACTCCGCTTTCCCTTTCACCGTGCCTGAGTTCCGGGTCAGTCTTCTTTTTACGGATGCGGCGGGCAATCTCTGGATAGGTTCAGCGGACCAGGGTTTCTCTGTGGTGTACAGATACGCCAAGAAGTACAACGACCCTTCTCTCGTGAAGGTGAAGATAAGCGGCAAGTCGGTGAAGGTCATCGAAGAGGACAGGGACGGGAATATATGGATAGTCACCCTCAGCGACGGTATGTTCGTCTATGACAGGAAGCTGGGCAGGCTCGTGCCGCTGAGTTTCGATTTCGACGGGAACAGCGGCGACAGGAAGAAATCCGAGATATCGGGCTGCGTGGCTATGTCGGACGGAGACATCTGGATAAGCTCCGCGACCTATTCCAAGGTCCTGCGCTGCCGCTATGACGCTTCGGTACTGTCCGTCAAGGAGAGTTTCGATATCCTTTCGCCTATGAGCCTGCGGGCCGCGCCGGACGGGGACATCTGGTGCGGGAACTTCTTCGGCCAGGTGTTCCGCATCCGCAGTTCCGACCACAGGGTGGATGTGCTGAATCTGATTCAGCAGTTCGCTATGGATTTCGTTTCGGACGTCCTTCCGATGGTGGACGGCAGCGTTATGGCCACGCTGCTCTATTATCCGCCTAAGGTCATCCGTCCTTCCGACGGTCCGGCTCAGGAGTGGGAAGTGACTGATTTCGAGCCTTTCACGAAGTGTTATTCCGACTGCATAAAGACTTCGGTCATGATTCCGACCCGCCTTATGCGGGACTCCGAGGGAGACATCTGGCTCGGAACGGTCGCGAACGGTCTCATCCGCTACGACTCCTCTTCCGGGAAGATGTACCAGCTCACTACCCTGCCCTGCATGGACGTGGAAGACATACAGGAGGATCTTTCCGGCAACATCTGGTATTCCACCCAGCGCGGCATAGGCAAGTGGAACCGCTCCGACGGGAGCATAACCACCATCTTCAGGGAGAACGGAATCGGGGGCGACCAGTTCTACGACCGCGCAGGCACGCGTCTGCGGGACGGCACGATAGTGTTCGGAGGCACGCACGGCCTCACCTGGTTCGACCCTCTGAAAGTCGTTCCGGACGAGGATATAAAGGTGCTTTTCGAGAACATCCGTCCTGCCGGGGAGCAGCCTGTCCCGATACGCTCGGGGCGGGATGTCACCCTGTCCCACAGGGACAACAGTTTCAGCCTTACTTTCTCGGTCCTTGATTTCGCCGAGTATCAGCGGGTCCGCTTCGAGTATATGCTCGAAGGGTACGATGGCGAATGGAATGAGGCATCGGGCTGCACCGTAAACTACGGCAATGTCCCGGCAGGGCGTTATGTCTTCAGGGTGAAGGCTCTGTCGCTGGACCTTTCGAGAGTAATCTGCTCGAATTCCATAAATCTGCGCGTGAAGCCTTCTCCGTGGCTTTCGTGGTGGATGACACTCATATATCTGGCGGTTCTGTCCGCCGCCGCGACCCTTTTCCTCATCCAGAGGAGCAAGATAGCGCGCGAGAACGAGATCCTGGAGGAGGCCGCCAAGGAGCGTGACTTCTTTACCAATGTCTCGCACGAGTTCCGCACGCCTCTGACTATGATTTCGGGGCCTGTGAACCAGATGCTCGAGCCCGGAGTCGCCGATGCCGAGAAGAGCCGCCTGCTCCTTATAGTGAGACGCAACGTGGACCGGATGCTGCGTCTGGTGAATCAGATGACGGATTACGGGAGGATGGAGAAGGGCGCTCTAAAGCTCTCCGTCGCGCGCAAGGACATCATTCCGCTGCTGCGCGCCATCGCTGAGAATTTCACCTCCGCTGCCGCCGACAAGGGCATAGACTTCAGCTGCCGGGGGCTCGAAGGGAGCCTCGAGCTCTGGTTTGACGAGGACAAGGTCGAGAAGATCTGCTACAATCTGCTCTCCAATGCGTTCAAATACACTCCGGCCGGCGGCAAGGTGCGGTTCGCTCTGGACTGCGGCGGGCGTGACGGGAGCGTTTCGGGCTCCGCCTCCTCCCCCGGCGAAGTTTTCATAAGCGTCGAGGACAGCGGCATCGGCATCCCCGACAAGTACAAGAAGCGCATTTTCGAGCGCTACTTCCGTGTGGACCGGGGAGGCGCGCAACGCGTTTACGGCACCGGAATCGGACTCTACTACGCCCGCAGCCTCGCGCAGCTCCACCACGGCAGCCTCGAAGTCTCGGACGGCGAAGGCGGTGTCGGCAGCATCTTCACCCTGACCCTGCCCGCCTCCGAAGATGCCTACAGAGGCCGGGAACGTCTTGAAGAGAGCGCTCCGGGCACATCTTTCCCGTTCGCGAAAGGCGAGCTGAGCCCGAGTCCGGCCGCTGACGCGTCCAATCCTCCTCTCCATACCGTTATGGTGGTGGACGATGACATCGACGTGGTCCACTATATGAAGGAAATCCTGTCGCTGTCCTATAATGTGGTGTGCCGTTTCGATGCGGACTCGGCTATGGCGAGCCTGCGCGACGAGCCTGCGGACCTGATAATTCTGGACGTGATGATGCCGGGGCGGAGCGGTCTGGACTTCTGCCGCTCTCTGAAGTCCGACCTGCTGCTCAGCCACATCCCCGTGATACTGGTCACCTCGAAGAGCGCCGTCTCCGATCAAGTGGAAGGCCTCCGGGCGGGGGCGGACGCTTATATCACCAAGCCATTCGATCCTAATTATCTGATGGCTCTCGTCCAGTCGCGCCTGCTTGCCTACCAGCACCTCCAGACTCTCATCGCGGGGGCCACGGACACCAGCGGGATGAGCCCTGAAGAGGGTCTTTCCGAACGGGACAGAGCTTTTATGGACGAGCTTTACAGGATTATGGAGGAGGGCCTCTCGAATTCCGAAATCGACATAAACACTATGACGGACCGTCTCCATATCTCCCGCTCGAAGCTGTACTACAAGATAAAGGGTCTGACCGGCGAGAATCCGGGCGAACTGTTCCGCCACTATAAGCTGAACCGTGCTGCCGAACTCCTGAAAGGCAACCGCTACAATGTCTCCGAGATCGCCTATATGACCGGCTTCACCACCCTCTCCCACTTCTCCAGCGCCTTCAAGAAGCAGTTCGGCTGCCCGCCCTCGGAGTATGGTAATGCTTAGACCTGATCGGGCGTCTCGCACGCTACCTCATCGTC
>JAUMVX010000007.1 GCA_030529945.1 Bacteroidia bacterium
CTTCGCGTCCATTCACCGGGGGCCGTATCCCCCGGACCCCCTGGGTCGCTTCGCTTAGAGTCCATTCACCGGGGGCCGTATCCCCCGGACCCCCTGGGTCGCTTCGCTCCGTAAGTGCTTTGACGACCACGTTGATGTTTGTCAGGCGTTATTATTTTTTCGTCCTGCACGACGTGCGTTACGTCGTGCCCGACCTGCTCGGGCATCTCGTCTCCCGAAGGGATTGCCGGTCGAGCCGGCAATGACGAACAAAAGGGCCGGCAATGACGTTTAAAGTCAGCCGTTTTTATTCGTCATGCCCGACCTGCTCGGGCATCTCGTCGTCTCGAAGGGATTGCCGGTCGGGGCCGGCAATGACGTGAAAGAAGGGTTAGAGTTCGGATTTGATGTTGTAATGGTTGCGGTCGGAGGAGCTGCGGGAGATGAGTTCGCAGATGAAGCCGGCGAGGAAGAGCATTACGCCCAGAAGCACCGCGACCAGAGAAAGATAGAAAAGCGGCTGGTCAGTCACCGCCCTGAATTTCAGACCGTTGGCCTGATGGATGAGCTTCCCGGCTATGATCCATATGGTCATCACGAAGCCTATGAGGAACATCAGAAGACCCGAGAATCCGAAGAAATGCATAGGCTTCTTGCCGAAGGTGCTAAGGAACCATAATGAAAGCAGGTCCAGAAAACCGTTCACGAAACGGCTCATCCCGAACTTGCTCTTTCCGAACTTGCGCCGCTCGTGCTGCACGGGCTTCTCCCCGATCTTCCCGAATCCGGCGTTCTTGGCCAGATAAGGAATGTAGCGGTGCATCTCCCCGTAAACTTCTATATTTTTCACGACCTCATTCCGGTACGCCTTGAGACCGCAGTTCATATCGTGCAGCCGTATGCCCGTGATGAGACGCGCCGTGGCGTTGTAGAGTTTCGAGGGCAGATTCTTCGTGAGAGGATTGTCCCTGCGATGCTGCTTCCAGCCGGAGACCACGTCATAGCCGCCATCCTTTATCATCCTGTACATCTCCGGAAGTTCTTCCGGGCGGTCCTGAAGGTCTGCGTCCATAGTGAAGACCACATCGCCCGCTGCCCTTGCGAACCCGCAGTAGAGGGCGGCTGACTTGCCATAGTTGCGTCTGAAACTCAGGCCCTTGATCCTGGAGTCCGCCGCGGCGAGCCTCCGTATGACCTCCCAGGAGGAATCGGTGCTGCCGTCATCCACCATAAGCACTTCATAAGACAGCCCCTCCGCCGCCATCACCTTTCCGATGCGGTCTGTCAGCTCCGGAAGGGATTCTTCTTCATTGAAGAGAGGGATTATGATGGAAACGTCAGGCATATTATCGGTTCGGATTATCAAACGGATCGCTCGAAGGGATGTTCCTGGAGAGGAAGAAAGAAACTAAAGTCCCGAAAAGGTAGCAGTAGATGAGGTTCGAGAAGAACATCCATCGCGGGAGGTCGTTCTGAATCTGTTCGAGCTGATTCAGAGCGTTCGAGTCCAGCATCGAGGAATAGGAGCTGATGACCATATCGAGATTGGACGCGAGAGCGTCCGGGGCTATCAGAGTGTAGAATGCAAGCACGAAGGCGGAGTAGAGCAGCGCGGACAGCAGTGCGGTCCTTCGCCCGAAGCGGAACGTCTCGCGGCTCGTCGCCTCGCTATCGCCCGCGCAGTAGCGAAGCATAAAGAATTTCATCAGATAGATGCAGGCTGCGAACTTCACGCCCCAGAGCAGCAGCGCCAGGACTGCGCCTCCGATGCCTCCGAGGACTGCGCCCTTGCCCGCCATAAAGGTCGTGATCACCAGATACGCGATGCTGACGGCGCCCAGAACGGCCCCCGCCTTGCCCGCGCTGTCCCAGAGTTTCCTGTTCAATGAAAGGTCTGCCATAATTACGGATTTGGATTCGGCAAAGATACAAAATAATTAGTACCTTTGCGCCTTGACTAATAATATGGCTAGCCAAGTTCAAGTACTTGGTTTGTAAATACTGGTTAGTCCCATAATTTTATTAAGTTTCAGTTATGATTGACATTACCTTTCCTGACGGCAGCGTCAGAGCATTCGAAAAGGGCGTGACCGGCTATCAGATAGCTCAGAGCATCAGCCCCAGACTTGCAGCCGAGGTGCTGGCGGTATCTGTAAAACCGGCAAGCGACCACACTGCGGGCAGAGGAACCACATTCGACCTTCAGCGTCCCATCGAGGAGGACTCTTCAGTGAATCTCCTGAAGTGGGAAGACGAAGAGGGCAAAAGAGTATTCTGGCATTCGTCCTCGCATCTTCTCGCGGAGGCTCTTGAGGCCCTTTATCCGGGAGTCAAGTTCGGCATAGGGCCCGCCATCGAGAACGGATTCTACTATGACGTGGACCTCTGCGGAAACCAGATTACTGATGCCGATCTCCCGAAGATCGAGAAGAAGATGCTCGAACTCGCCCGCACAGGAGAGGAGTTCCGCCGCATAGACGTGTCGAAGGACGAGGCTCTGAAGCACTTCACCGAAAAGGGCGACCAGTACAAGTGCGAGCTCATCAGCGAACTGCAGGACGGTACCATAACATATTACACTAACGGGGCTTTCACCGACCTCTGCCGCGGACCTCACCTTATGAGCACCGCCCCGATAAAGGCCGTGAAGCTTACAGCCATCGCGGGAGCGTATTGGAGAGGAGACGAGAAGCGTCAGCAGCTAACCCGCATCTACGGCATATCCTTCCCTAAGAAATCCCTTCTGGACGAGTACATCGTCGTGATGGAGGAAGCCAAGAAGCGTGACCACCGCAAACTCGGCAGGGAGATGGAGCTTTTCACCTTCTCTTCCAGAGTAGGCCTCGGACTGCCTCTGTGGCTGCCGCGCGGCGCCGTGATGAGACAGACTATGGAGAACTTCCTGCGCAAGAGACAGGCCGCCTACGGCTATCTGCCGGTAGTCACCCCTCATATCGGCTCCAAGGAACTCTATGTGACTTCGGGACATTACGCAAAATACGGCAAGGATTCGTTCCAGCCTATCCGCACCCCGCAGGAGGGTGAGGAGTATATGCTCAAGCCTATGAACTGCCCTCACCACTGCGAGATCTTCCGCTCTTCGCCGCGCTCGTATAAGGATCTTCCTCTGCGCTTCGCGGAGTTCGGCACAGTGTACCGTTACGAGCAGAGCGGCGAACTTCACGGACTGACCAGGGTACGCGGATTCACACAGGACGACGCGCACCTCTTCTGCCGTCCGGAGCAGCTCCAGGAGGAGTTCGAGAAGGTGATCGACCTCATTCTCTATGTGTTCAAGACCCTGCATTTCGACAACTTCCTCGCCCAGGTTTCCCTGCGTGACCCGGAGCACAAGGAGAAGTATATCGGAAGCGACGAGAACTGGGAGAAGGCGGAGAGCGGCATCATCGAGGCCGCGAAGAATAAGGGCCTGAGCACCGTAGTGGAGTATGGCGAGGCCGCGTTCTACGGTCCGAAGCTCGACTTTATGGTGAAGGACGCCATCGGAAGAAAGTGGCAGCTGGGCACCATACAGGTGGACTATAACCTCCCGGAGCGCTTCCAGCTCGAATACACCGATGCGGACGGCTCGAAGAAGCGTCCGGTGATGATACACCGCGCTCCGTTCGGCTCCATCGAAAGATTTACCGCCGTTCTTCTGGAGCATACTGCCGGGCATCTGCCTCTGTGGCTCGCGCCGGATCAGGTTAAAGTATTGCCTATCAGTGAAAAATATACGGAATATGCAGAAAAAGTTTGCAGTTTGCTGAATAATTCCGATATTCGCGTCTCCATTGATAGCCGCAACGAGACTCTCGGCAAGCGCATCCGCGAGACAGCGCTCCTCAGAGTTCCGGTGCTGGCCATTGTGGGTGAAAAGGAAATGGCTGACGGGACCGTATCCGTAAGGCACGAAGGTGTCGACAAGGGTGCGATGACGCTGGCCGGATTCGTGGACTACTTGAAAGCCGTAGTGGCCGAAGAGTTGTCTTAGTTTATGTGCATTTAATAATAGGAGGAAAAGTTTATCGCAGCACCTTTCAAACCGGCCCCGAAGCCTATGGGGCCACGTCCGAACGGACTCAAACCAGGCAATCGCTCAGCCTTCGGAAACAGGAAGAAGGATGAGAATGAGTTGAATATCAACGGCGAGATCAAGGCCGCCCAGGTCCGCCTTGTCGGAGATAACATCCCCGAACCGGGGATATGCTCTACATCTAAGGCATTGGCTCTCGCCGATGAATTAGGTCTCGATCTGGTGGAGATAAGCGCCAAGGCGGACCCTCCCGTATGCAAGATTCTTGACTATCAGAAGTATCTGTATCAGCAGAGAAAGAAGGCGAAGGAGATGAAGCAGAACTCCACGAAGATAGTCATAAAGGAGATCAGATTCGGTCCGAACACCGATGAGCACGACTTCCAGTTCAAGCTCAAGCACGCCCAGGGCTTCCTGCAGGAGGGCTGCAAGGTGAAAGCCTCCATATTTTTCCGGGGGCGCTCCATACAGTTCGCGAGCCAGGGAGAGAAGCAGCTGCTCCGCTTCGCGGTGGATCTGGAAGAGTACGGCAGAGCCGAGAATATGCCCGTCCTCGAAGGCAAGAGGATGACTATGAT
This sequence comes from Bacteroidia bacterium, assembly GCA_030529945.1. Classification (GTDB taxonomy): domain Bacteria; phylum Bacteroidota; class Bacteroidia; order Bacteroidales; family UBA932; genus Cryptobacteroides. The sequence goes on from JAUMVX010000007.1 coordinate 4,594, forward strand.
GCTCGCTCCGATAAAGAAGAAGTAATCCTCAAGGAGGATGAGATAATATTAACTAATTAAAAAACAAAACAATGGCAAAGCTAAAGACGATCGCCGGTGCCAAAAAGCGCTTCGCGCTTACCGGCTCGGGCAAAATCAAGAGAAAGCACGCCTACCACAGCCACATTCTCACCAAGAAGACGAAGAAGCAGAAGAGGAATCTCGACCACTTCTCCCTCCTCGAAAAGGTGGACTACGGCAGGGTAAAGGAAATGCTCGTTCTCTAAACACACATTTTAAAGTTAAACTTGGATGAGCAGTAGAGAAAGTGTCACGCTGATGGCCACTGCCTCCATAAAAAAATCAAATTATGCCAAGATCAGTTAATTCAGTTGCTTCAAGGGCACGCCGCAAGAAGATTCTCAAGAGAACCCGCGGCAATTTCCTGTCCAGAAGAAATGTATGGACGGTTGCGAAGAACACCTATGAGAAAGGTCTCACCTACGCATACCGTGACCGCAGAGCCAAGAAGCGCAATTTCCGCGCTCTCTGGATCCAGAGAATAAACGCCGCCGCGCGTCAGTACGGCATCACTTATTCTCAGTTTATGGGCAGACTTGCCAAGCAGAACATCGGTCTGAACCGTAAAGTGCTTGCCGACCTCGCTATGAATAATCCTCAGGCGTTCGAGGCGATCATAAATTCCGTAAAATAGTTCTTTGAAAAAAAGTGGGCTGGAAGGAATTTTACCATAACAAATGGACCGGCTTCCTCTTCTGGGCGCTGCTCTATCTGCTTTGGGTCATCTGGCTTGGGAATTACTGGTGGCTTTTCGGCCTTGCGGTCATCTTCGACCTCTTCATAACGAAGAAAGTCAAGTGGCTCTTCTGGCAGAAGAAATACAAGGAAGGAGAAAAGAGAAATGTGCTGCTCGACTGGCTGGATGCCATCATCTTCGCCGTCATAGTGGTGACTTTCATAAACATCTTCTTTTTCCAGGCGTTCAAGATTCCTTCTTCGTCAATGGAGAGTACCCTCTATACCGGGGATCATCTCTTCGTAAGCAAGCTCTCGTACGGTCCGAGGATTCCGCAGACTCCGCTTTCGGTACCGTTCGTGCATAACCGCATCTTCGGCCACGAGTCCTACTCGACTCTGATCCGCAATGACTATCGCAGACTCAAGGGCCTGCGCGAGGTGGGAAGGGGCGATATCGTGGTGTTCGGCTTCCCGAACGGGGACACGGTGCTCACCAAGGCTCCTTCCGAGGATTATCACGAACTGGTGCGCCGCAGCGGCAGAGCGCTTGTGGAAGACAGGCTGGGTCCCATAATCGTCCGCCCCGCGGACAAGAAGGACCACTACGTGAAAAGATGCGTGGCAGTGCCGGGCGACACCCTGCTCGTCAAAGACGGGCTTGTGTACATAGACTCGGAGCCGCAGACAGTCTATCCGGGCGTGCAGTACTCTTATGAAGTGAAGACATCGGGGCAGAAGATAAACTCCAAGGTCATCGACAGGATGGGGCTTAACCTCGGCGAGCTTTATTATCGCCAGGACCTGCCCGGATATCCGATGATGACTCTCACCGCCGATATGCTCGAGCAGATCCGCAAAGTCCCTTCCGTCGTGAGCGTGAGCGCGAACATCGACTATGTCCCGCTCCACGATGAGGACCTGGACCTGAGCCTTTTCCCGCACAGCACCAATTTCCGCTGGACCAGAGATTTCTACGGTCCGCTGTGGATTCCGGAAAAGGGGGCGAGTGTCTCTCTTACGATGGAGAATCTTCCCCTCTACGAAAGGATCATCTCCGTCTATGAAGGACACGCGCTCGAAGTGAAGGGCGGGGACATCTTCATCGACGGTCAGAAGGCGGACAGCTACACTTTCGGACAGAATTATTACTTTATGATGGGAGACAACAGGCACAATTCCCTCGACTCCAGATATTGGGGCTTTGTTCCTGAAGATCACGTGGTCGGAAGTCCGGCCCTGATATGGCTCTCTACGGACCGGGACCGTAAGTTCCCGCATAACATACGCTGGGGCAGATTTTTCAAAATACTCTGAAAGTTTGCATAAACGAAATTATTGAACGATATTTGCACCCGCGTAAATTATTAAGAATCAATAAAAATAAAAAGATATGGCAAAGGTTTGTCAAGTTACGGGAAGAAAGAGAATGAAGGGCAACAACGTCGCCCATTCCAAGCTGCGCACCAAGCGCGACTTCTCCCTCAATCTCAGGACCAAGAAGTTCTGGTCAGAAGAGGAGAAGAGGTTCATCACACTGAAGGTTTCCTGCAAGGGTATGAGAATCATCGAGAAGAATGGTCTCGAAGCTACCCTCAGGGAGGCTCAGAAGAAAGGATATGTTAACCTTGTTTAATTTACGGCATTATGGCAAAGAAATCTAAAGGAAACAGGGTGCAGGTCATCCTTGAATGCACAGAGCAGAGGGAAAGCGGTGTACCGGGAATGTCCAGATACATCACTACCAAGAACAAGAAGAACACACCTGACCGTCTTGAGCGCAGAAAGTACAATCCTTTCCTCAAGAAAGTCACGGTTCATCGTGAAATCAAATAATCGGGGAGGATAAACTATGGCAAAGAAAGCCGTCGCTACATTCGCAGCTAAGACCGGTGCTAAGAGTATGGTCAGATGCATTCGTCTTGAGAGGTCCCCTAAGACAGGCGCTTATGTTTTCAACGAGCAGCTTGTGGAAGAGGCCAAGGCAAAGGAATTCTTCGAGAAGAAGTAATACGCAGATATGAAAAAAGGGGCTGACCGTAAAAAGTCAGCCCCTTTTTTTATGCATTCCGAAGGTTATTATGACTATATTTGCAAGTTATATCTGACTTGCGTATGGGTATATTTGACAAGGGAGTAAAGAAGACCAGGGAAAGCTTTTTCCAGAAGCTCTCCAGAGCCGTAGTGGGTAAGAGCAAAGTGGATGAAGATGTGCTGGACGCTATGGAAGAGGCTCTGATGAGTTCCGATATGGGCGTGGACACGAGCCTCGAAATCATCGACAGACTTCAGGAAAGGGTGGAGAAAGACAAATATATGTCCTTCGACGAGCTTGTGGAGATGCTCCGTGAGGAGATTTCCGCCCTGCTCGACGTGGACGACGCCGCTCAGAGCTCTCCGTTCGACTTCTCCCACAAGCCCTATGTGATTATGGTCGTGGGCGTGAACGGAGTGGGGAAGACCACCACCATAGGAAAATTGGCTGCAAGCCTTAAGAGTCAGGGCAAGAAGGTAATTCTCGGAGCGGCCGACACTTTCAGGGCGGCGGCGGTGGAGCAGCTGCAGATCTGGGCTGACCGCGCCGGGGTGGACATCGTCCGCCAGGAGATGGGTTCCGACCCCGCTTCGGTCGCGTACGACACCGTGAAAGCGGCTGTGGCGCGCGGGGCCGATGTGGCTCTGATCGACACGGCGGGCCGTCTGCATAACCGCATCGACCTGATGAACGAGCTTACGAAAATCCGCAACGTGATGCGCAAGGTCATCCCCGACGCGCCGCACGAGGTGATGCTCGTTCTCGACGCGACGACCGGACAGAACGCGTTCCAGCAGGCCAAGGAGTTCGCCCGCGCGACGGACATCACTTCTATGGCCATCACTAAGCTCGACGGCTCGGCAAAGGGCGGCGTGGTCATCGGGGTGGTGGACCGCTTCAAGGTGCCGGTGAAATTCATCGGCATCGGAGAGGGCATCGACGACCTGAAGCCGTTCGACAGGAAAGAGTTCGTGGACTCTCTCTTCTCGACACAGGATTTGAAGAAATAAACATCATCATATATGAAGCTATCTTATAATTGGCTCAAAGATTATCTTGAGTTCGACCTTACGCCGCAGCAGGTGGCAGAGGCCATCACCTCCATCGGTATCGAAGTGGATTCAGTAGAGGAGCAGGAAGAGATTCCGGGAGGCCTCAAAGGAGTAGTAGTGGCGCAGGTAAAAGAATGCGTCCCGCATCCGGATTCCGACCATCTGCATATCACCAAGGTGGATGCCGGCACAGGCGAACTCCTGACCGTCGTATGCGGCGCACCTAATGTCGCTGCCGGGCAGAAAGTGCTTTTCGCGCAGCTTGGCACGGTCCTTCCGGGCGACTTCAAGATAAAGAAATCGAAGATACGCGGAGTCGAGTCCTTCGGAATGATCTGCGCCGCCGATGAACTCGGCCTGGGCGGCGACCATTCGGGCATTATGGTGCTTGAGCCCGAGGCCGTCATCGGTACGCCGGCGAGCGAGTATCTGCACCTTCAGACGGAGGCCGTGATCGAGTACGAAATCACCGCGAACAGAGTGGACGCCGCCTCGCATATAGGCGTGGCCCGTGACCTCTACGCATATCTCAAGCTCCACAACATCCCTTGCACGCTCCGCTATCCGGACGTGTCCGCATTCCGCGAGGGCGAGGGCGAGGGTATCCCGGTGGACGTGATTGACCCGAGCGGAGCGCCGCGCTACTGCGGCCTCACCGTCAGAGGCGTGAAAGTGGGATCTTCCCCGCAGTGGCTTCAGAAGAAGCTCTCCGCCATAGGCTCCAGACCCATCGACAATATCGTGGACGTGGCCAATTTCATACTCTTCGAGCTCGGCCAGCCTCTGCATACCTTCGATGCCGACAAGATTCGCGGCGGCCGCGTGATCGTGCGCCGCGCCGCAGAAGGCGAGAAGATAACTACCCTCGACGGTGTGGAACGCAAACTCGATGCGGGCGATATGGTGATCGCCGACACTGAGGGCGCGATGTGCATCGCCGGCATCTTCGGCGGCTCGGACTCCGGCGTGAGCGCCACGACCCGGAACGTGTTCCTCGAGAGCGCGTATTTCGACCCCGGCTCCATCCGCAAGACCTCCAAGCGTCAGCAGCTCCAGACAGACGCCTCCTTCCGCTACGAAAGAGGCGTGGACCCCGCTCTCGCCCCGTACGCGCTCCGCAGAGCCGCTCTGCTCATTCAGGAAGTCGCCGGCGGCGAAATCGTGGGCGGAATTCAGGAATCATATCCCGAGAGCATCGATCGCAAGCGCATAGAACTCGACTACGCCCGGATCCGGAACTTCATAGGCAAGAGCATAGGCGGGCAGACCATCGAGAACATCCTCACCTGGCTCGGCTACGAATTCATAGAGAAGAGGGAGGGCGGCGCTCTCGTGGCCGCTCCGTCCTATATGGTGGACGTGTATCGCGAGTGCGACGTGGTGGAGGAAATCCTCCGCATCTACGGATACAATAATGTGGACCTGCCGTCCAATATGCACATATCCGTGAACTCCACTCCGTCCCCGGAGCCTGAAGCAGTCCGCAACGCCATCTCCAACTTCCTCGCCGCGAACGGCTTCACCGAGATAATGAACAATTCCCTGACCAAGGGCGACTACTACCGCGACCTCGTGACCTTCCCGGCGCAGAAGTGCGTGAATATAGTGAACCCGCTCAGCCAGGATCTCAACGTTCTCAGGCAGAGCCTCATACCTGGAGGACTGGAGGTAGTCGCATATAATGCGAACCGTCAGATGAACTCCATTCTGGCCTTCGAGTACGGCTCGGTTTACTGCCGCCTTCCGGAGGTGGACGGAACCACTCTCGCCGGCTATGAGGAGCATCCTTGCTTCGCTCTCTTCCTGAGCGGAACTCCGGACAAATCCTGGAGGGAGGAGTCGTGCAAAGGCGATTTCTTCCGCCTCAAGGGCTATCTGGAGCTTCTTCTGCGCCGCTACGGAGCGGACATAAACCAGTTCGTCCGCGGAGCCGCCCCGTCCGACATTTTCTCGGAGGGCATCACTTACAGCCTGCCGGGACAGCAGCCGCGACAGCTTGCGGTCATAGGAACCATAGCTCCGGCATTCGCCCGCCGCTTCGGCGTAAGGCAGCCTGTCTTCGCGGCCGAGATAAACTGGAACGTCCTTTTCGAAATAGTCAAGCGTGACAAGGTGACATTCACCGAGTTGCCTAAATACCCGGAAGTGCGCCGCGACCTCGCGCTGCTTCTGGACGAGAGCGTGCAGTACGCGGATCTTCTCGCAAGCGCGAAACGCGCCGCGAAGAAGCTCCTCAAGAGCGTCACCCTCTTCGATGTCTATCGAGGAGACAAGATTCCTGCGGGAAAGAAGCAGTATGCGATGGGCTTCATACTTCAGGACCAAGATCATACCCTTACAGATGCTGAGGTCGAGAAGACCGTTTCCAAGCTTCTGGCCACCTTCACCGGCGAATACGGCGCAGTCCTCAGATAATGAAGAGTCCGGCGGTACATACCCTCGCATTGGCCGTGGCCATCTCCCTGCTGCTCTCGTGTCGAGGAGCGGACGAGAAGGTCATTCCGCGCGGCAAGCTTTCGCGCATCTACGAGGAGCTGTATCTGGCGGACAGGTGGGCTGACTCGAAGTCGGAGTACCGTCTGCAGGTGGACACTACCGACTTCTATGAAAGCATTCTGGAATCTTACGGCTACACGGCTGCGGATTACAGGGCCAGCGTGGACTTCTATCTGAATGACCCTGAGCGTTTCAGCCGCATTCTTAAGAAGGCTGCCGCCAGGCTCAAGGCACGGAGCAAGGAGCTGGACAAGTCCGCGGACCGCATCCGGGAGATTCAGCAGATGCTCCAGCGGGCGAAAAGTCAGGCTCCGGAATTCGAAGCTCTGACGGATATGACTCTCGACAGCCTTATGAAGCTCGTCTCTCACGACTATACCTTCCACTTTGCGGGACGGATAGGGGAGAGTGGAAGCGACAGCGTCCGTGCAGTCTCTGCCGTACCGGAGAACGTCCCCCTGCGGAGAATCTCTCCCGCGCTGAAGGAAGTCCCTCTCTCTGAAGACGATACTATAAAAGTTCAAGATGCGGACCGTCTCGTCCGGTCCTATAAAAGATGATAAACTATGTACGATTTACTTGACAAATACTCTTATTCTCCCGATGCGGAGGATATCGGAAGGCGTCTGGACCTGCTGGCCGCAAACTCTGCGGGCCTGGCCTCCGACACTGTCCTTAAAGACTGTTTCAGTCTGATGGACATCACCTCTCTCCACAGCAGTGACACCGTGGAATCCATAACCAGACTTGTGCACAAGGTGAACTCGCTCGCAAGAGATTACCCTCAGTATCCGCTGCCGGCTTCCGTCTGCGTGTTCCCGAACTTCGCCTCGACCGTAGCCGCAAACCGCGAAAGCGAGCAGCTGCACGTGACGGCCGTCGCAGGCTGCTTCCCCGACTCCCAGAGCTTCCTCGAAGTCAAGATTCGCGAGTGCGAGCTGGCAGTCGAGAACGGAGCTGACGAGATAGACATCGTGCTGGCGCTCAATGCTTTCCTCGCGCAGGACTACGAGACCGCCCGCCGCGAGATCCGTCAGATCCGCTCGGCCATAGACAAGGCGGCCGCGGCCAATGCCAGGACGGTCATCCTGAAAGTCATTCTGGAGACCGGAGTGCTGGTGACTCCGGAGGCCATAGCCCAGGCTTCTTTCCTCGCTATGGAAGAGGGCGCCGACTTCATCAAGACATCCACCGGGAAGGTCAGCGTGAACGCTACTCCTATGGCCTCTTACGTGATGTGCCGCTGCATAGGGAAATTCTACGAGAAGACCGGCCGCAAGGTGGGCTTCAAGGCGGCGGGAGGCATATCTTCGGCTTCTGACGCGGTGAGCTATTACGCCATAGTGGCGTCCGTCCTCGGCAAGGAGTGGATAAACCGGGACCTCTTCCGTTTCGGAGTGAGCCGCCTCGCTAACGCCCTTATGTCCGCCGTCGAGAAGAGGACCGTCACGGTTTTCTGATTTTTTCGAAAAAATATCCGGCATTCCCAGGCTGGAATCCCCTTTAAAAACGCAGGAAACTGCGTTTTTTCTTTTTTTTCGCTCCCGCGTAGCGCCAATGATAACTTCCCCGTACCTTTGCAACGAGAAAAACTTGAAACTATGAGAAGATTTTTGTTGACACTTATGCTGGTTCTGCCGGCTGTCGCCTGTGACCCCACAGCGCGGATTCCTTCCCCTTCCACAGAAGACGACGACGGTGCGGACCGGGTTTCGCACGAGATGATAGTGCTTGGCGACAAACTCGAAGACCCGTATTCCGTGAGCAATGTCGAGGCCGCCGTGCGTTCCCTCTATCCGGACAAGGCGGGCCGCACGGACATCCAGGCTACGGACATCTATGTCCGCTTCCTTCCCCGGGACGAGGACCAGTATGATGCCCTGGTGGATGCAGGACTCGTGCTGATGGACCATCCTCTCGATTACGAGATAGTCAGGGACGGAGACTACTATCACGACCCGTCCCTGTCCGAGGGCGAGATAACCTGGCAATACGCTGTCGTCTCTCCCGACTTCGAATTCCCGGAAGGGATAGTTCACGAGGTTCTGGACAAATGCTATATCGCTGAAAATGATAAGACTACCCGCTCCGATGACATAGACTGGACTCTCGTGGAACAGGAGGCTTACCGTCTCACCGGCAATTCGGACCTCTACCTGCCTCCGCTCAGGGGCGAAAGCTCCAAACCCAAGGGGAGGATAACCATAAGCGACCCCGACTTCGGCGGCGGAGAACCTGTGGGTGTGGCGGGAGTCCGCGTGTCCTGCAACTCTTTCGTGAAGTTCACCCACACCTATACCGACGAGGACGGTTATTACCAGATAAACAAGTCCTACAGCAGCAAGATACGTTACCGTCTGGTTTTCAAGAACTCTCTGGGTTTCGCCATAGGCTTCAACCTCCTGCTGGTCCCGGCCTCCACCTCCACTATGGGCAAGAACAGTCCTGAAGGAGTAGACCTGAACATCACCTCCGAGTCGGAGCGCAAGCTCTTCTGCAGGGCTGTGGTGAACAATGCCGCATACGAATACATAACCGGATGCTCCGCAGAAGGTATGACCATCAAGGCTCCGCCCGTAAACACCCGCTTCTGGCTGTTCCAGGACATCGAGAACAGCAGCGCCCCTATGCTGCAGCAGGGCGCTTTCATCTCCGACGGAGCCGTGGGCTCTCTTCTGAGCCGGTATCTGGGGGTCTATAAGGAGCTTCTTAAAGTCTTCCTCCCGGACATCACTCTGGGCCTCAAGGGGGTCGAGGATTACCGCTCCATCTTCGCGAGCACCTGCCACGAACTGGCCCACGCCAGTCATTTCTCCCAGGTGGGGAAAAATTGGTGGGACAAGTTCATCGCCTACATCTTATCTTCCTACATCTCCTCGGAGGAGACCTACGGCAGCGGTGACGGCGACAATGCCGGCTACTGTGAAGTGGGGGAGATGTGGGGCTACTATATGGAGAATATGATGTTCAGGGACAGGTACGGGGATGAGTCATATGCCCGCGGGACCACGCACTGGTTCTATCCTCAGATTCTGATGTACCTCGACGAGAGGGGGATGAACCGTGCTATGATATTCAAGGCTCTCACCAAGGAAGTGAAAGACCGCGAAACCTTCGAGGAAAAGCTCCGCAGTCTCTATCCGGAATACGACTCCATCATCGAGGAAGCCTTCGCCCGTTATCAGAGACAGTGACACACCATACGTAACATCATTCATAAACGAAAGAACTGAACAGCTATGAAACGCTTCATCACTTTGCTCCTGTGCCTGGCGGCATTCCCGCCGGGCATAGCGGGAGCCCAGGAACTGGCCCTGTCGACCAATGTCCTGGACTATGCCAGACTCGGGACTCTGAATCTCGAAGCTTCCGTGGGTCTGGCGCGACGCTGGACCCTGAATGCCGGGGCCAGATACAACCCTTTCTCGTTCGAGAAAGGCGGTGGGCAGCAGCAGATGCAGCTGCGTCAGCGCTCTGTCTCGCTCGGGACACGCTTCTGGCCGTGGCACATCCACTCGGGATGGTGGCTTTCGGCGAAACTTCAGGCCCAGGAATATAACGAAGGGGGTGTCCGTTCCCCCAGGACGGAGGAGGGGGAACGCTACGGCGGAGGCTTGGGGGCCGGCTATACTTATATGCTGCACAAGCACTTCAATCTGGAAGTGGGAGCTTCCCTCTGGGCGGGGACGAACAGTTTCACCGTCTATGACTGTCCCGTCTGCGGCAAGGTGAGCGGGGCCGGGGAGCGGACTTTCGTCCGCCCCAACGAGATACTTCTTTCACTCATATATGTCTTTTAGACCGTGACGGAACCGAAAAGGGCCCTTTTTCCGTTTCTTGTCCTCCTCTGCCTGTGCTCCTGTACGGTACTGGAGGACAGGAACTCCTGCCCCTGCACTCTGAGCCTCGTCCCGCTTTCGTTCTCGGGCCGTGTGCATATTATGCTGGATGCCCCGGACGGCTTCCTGAGGGAAGAATGCGTTGAGGAGCTGGACGGAGAGTCGTTCCGGGTGCCCAGACAGATGCTCAGATGCTGCGTGGTGCAGGGAGCGGAACCGGGCCCCGAGGGTTCCTGGCTTATCCCTCAAGGAGAGGACTGCCCGGAAATCCGGGTGTACAGATCCCGGATCGATGCGCGCCGCGCCGCCGTGACGGACACGGTGATGCTGCATAAGTATTTCTGCGTGATGGATATATGCATTGACCCGTCCGGCCCGGGAGGAGTCGGACGGGTACAGGTCAGAAGTTCGACTGCCGGCTATGACAGGTACGGCGGAAGTCTGCAGGGAGTATTCTGCCACTCCCCTTCGCAACTTGGGGGCGGCAGCTTTCGCCTCCGTCTGCCCCGGCAGTTGTCCTCCGACCTGGAACTCGAGGTGGAGTTCATCTCGGGAAGCCGCGCCCTCTTTCCTCTGGGAGTTTATCTGGACAGTATGGGCTACGACTGGAGTGCGGAAGACCTCGAGGATGTAAGCATCGGCATAGACAGCCGGAGCAGCACGGTGAGCATAATCACATCAGCCTGGAAAAAGACTTTGTCGTTTGATTTGCGCATTTGAGAAAAATGCCTATCTTTGCAGTCCATTCCTTGAGCGCGGGTGGCGAAATGGTAGACGCGCTAGTTTCAGGAGCTAGTGTCAATTGCGACGTGTGAGTTCGACTCTCATCCCGCGCACGATTCAGAAGACCGACTAAATGATACTTAGCCGGTCTTTTATTTTAGAAACTTGAAAAGAATAAACGGCTTCAGATGCAGGTTTTTTTTGAAGGTTTCTTAAGTGATGATGCAAAAACAGGCACAGGTTTTTCCGGTAGTCACTTTGGGCAGATATCTGATAGATAAAGTATTATGAAACTGGTATTCCTTGATGCCGACACGATGGGCGATGTCTCGCTGGCGGCGTTCGCCGAGCTGGGCGAATTCGTTTCCTATCCCAATTCCACCCCTTCGGAGGCTCTGGAGCGGGTTTCCGACTGCAATGTCCTGCTTCTGAACAAGGTGAAAGTGACCGCCGAGCTTCTGGACAGGGCTCCGCACCTGCGCCTGGTCTGCGTGGCGGCTACGGGCGTGAATAATATCGACCTTCAGGCCTGTGCGGCCAGGGGAGTCATAGTCCGCAATGTGGCCGGTTATTCCACCGAGAGCGTGGTGCAGACCACCTTTATGCACATACTCTCCCTTGCCGGTCACGCGCCATATTATGACGCCCGCGTCAAGGACGGCAGTTACTCGCGCAGCGAGATTTTCTCCATCCTGTCGAATTCCTTCCACGAAATCGACGGGCAGCGTATAGGAATCATAGGTATGGGAGCCATTGGCGGCCGTGTGGCCGCCGTAGCCCGGGCCTTCGGTATGGAGGTGGTGTATTACTCGACCTCGGGAACCTCGCATTGTACGGAGTACCCGAGTCTGGCGCTTGACGAGCTGCTGCGCACCAGTGACATCGTGAGCATACACGCTCCGCTGAATGAGCGCACGCGTGGACTGATAGGCTCGCGCGAACTCGCTCTTATGAAGCCTTCCGCTTTTCTCGTGAATGTCGGAAGGGGGTACATAGTGGACGAGGCTGCATTGGCGGAAGCCGTGGATGGCGGGGTGATAGCCGGGGCGGGACTTGATGTCTTCGCCGTGGAGCCGCTTCCTGCGGACAGCCCTCTGATGCACGTGAAGCATCCCGAGCGCTTCCACTTCAGCCCGCATATCGCCTGGGCGAGCATAGAGGCACGTAATCGTCTGGTTCAGAGGATGGTACGGAATGTCCGCGAGAGTTATAGAGAGGATAATCAGAGCTGTCGACCGTGAGAGATTATCTCCTTTCCTGTCAAAACATATTCTGAATCACGGAGTTTTCCGGAAAAAAGCGTAATTTTGCAGGATTCGAGATTATGTGATGATGAAAAAAAAGTTGGTAAGTTTTTTTAGGAATCACTGTATGTTGGTATAGAAGAATATATGCAGGAAATCAGAAACATTGCGATTATCGCCCACGTGGACCACGGCAAGACTACGCTCGTGGACAGGATGATTTATCAGGCGAATCTGGTCCGTCAGCCCGAGAATCTCGGCGAACTGATTCTGGACAATAACGATCTGGAACGCGAAAGAGGCATCACCATTCTGGCGAAGAACGTTTCAGTCATCTACAAGGGAGTCAAAATCAATATCATAGATACTCCGGGACATAGCGATTTCGGAGGAGAAGTGGAGCGTGTGCTGAATATGGCGGACGGTGTGCTGCTGCTCGTGGACGCGTTCGAGGGCTGTATGCCGCAGACCCGTTTCGTCCTTCAGAAAGCTCTGGAGATGAAGAAGAAACCGGTAGTGGTCGTAAATAAGGTGGACAAGCCGAACTGCCGCCCTGACGAGGTTCAGGAGGAAGTGTTCGACCTGATGTGCAACCTGAACGCCGATGACGACCAGCTGGACTTCCGCACCGTCTTCGGAAGTGCGAAGCAGGGCTGGATGTCCCTCGACTGGAAGAATCCGGGGAAGGACATAACCCCTCTGCTCGATGTCATACTGGAGGCGATTCCGGCTCCCGAGGTCAAGGAGGGCACGGTGCAGATGCTCATTTCCTCCCTCGAGTATTCTCCTTACGTGGGCCGTATCGCCGTGGGGCGCATCACCAGAGGAACCCTGTGTTCCGGCCAGACCATAAGCCTGTGCAAGCGCTACGATGTAGTCCAGAAACAGAAGGTGAAGCAGCTGATGGTGTTCGACGGACTCGGAAAGAAGAATGTCGAGCAGGTGCAGTGCGGTGACATCTGTGCTGTCGTGGGCATAGACGGCTTCGAGATCGGAGACACCATAGCCGATGCCGAGGCTCCGGAGGCCCTTCCTCCTATCGCCGTGGATGAGCCTACGATGAGTATGCTCTTCTGCATAAACAATTCCCCGTTCTTCGGCAAGGAGGGCAAATTCGTGACTTCCCGCCATCTGAAGGAGCGTCTGGAGAAGGAGCTCGAGAAGAATCTCGCTCTGCGGGTGAAGCCCGGAATGAGCGCGGACTCTTTCGTGGTTTACGGGCGCGGAGTACTGCATCTTTCGGTGCTCATAGAGACTATGAGGCGCGAGGGTTTCGAGCTTCAGGTAGGTCAGCCGAGGGTTCTGGACAAGACCATAAACGGGCAGAGGTGCGAACCTATAGAAGACCTCTCCATCGAGGTCCCGGAGCAGTATGTGGGTGCGGCCATCGAGATAGCCACCCGCCGCAAGGGCGCTCTTCTGAGGATGGAGCCGCGCGGAGACCGTACTCTGCTCGAGTTCGAGATTCCTACCAGGGGTCTGATGGGGCTGCGCAGCAACCTGCTCACCGCTTCGCAGGGCGAGGCCATTGTGGCCCACCGCTACAAGGAGTATCAGCCTTTCAAGGGTGAGATCGAGCGCCGCAACAACGGCTCCCTCGTCTCCCTCGAGACCGGCGAAGCCATAGCGTATTCTATGAACAAGCTCCTGGACCGCGGCCGCTTCTTCGTGGAGCCGGGAGAGGAAATCTACGCCGGACAGGTAGTCGGGGAACACACCAGAGAGAAGGACCTGAACATCAATATCTGCAAGACGAAGAAGCTCACGAACGTCCGGGCTTCCGGTTCGGATGAGAAGGTTATGCTCCCGCCGGCCATAAAGTTCTCCCTCGAGGAGGCTCTGGAGTATATTCAGGAGGATGAACTTGTGGAGGTTACGCCTCATCATATGAGAATCCGCAAGCTTCTGCTCGACCCGCTTGAGCGCAAGAGAAAAAACGGCGGCGAAGATTGTTTATAGGAAAAATTATTGTAACTTTGCAGCCCTTTGTAATATCTTTGAACGGATTGGCTCGGGGCAGAAGCGAGTTCTGCCGCAGAGTCGGGAAGGAGTTCTTTGGCGATTTCGGGAATTCCGAGGTTTCGGATGCCGATGTCACGGTCGAAGTCACCGTGGAGAAGGCTGACGGTTTCATCGGGGTGGACTGCAGGATCCGCGGGGCGCTCACGCTGCCCTGTGACAGATGTCTGGAGCCGCTTACGCTTCCGGTGGACACTATGGCCCGGCTCAGCGTGAAGTTCGGGACCGAGGTTTCTCGGGAGGACGGGCCCGCCGCACCGGGGGAGAGGGAGATTCTCTACCTCAGTGAAGCGGATACGGATCTGGATTTGTCCCAGATCGTGTATGACTACATCCTGCTGGCTCTGCCGATGCAGAAAGTCCACGCGGAAGGGGAGTGCAACCCGCAGACGCTGAAGTATCTGTGCCGCGAGGAGGCTCCCGCGCAGGCCCCGGAGGCCGGGACGGACAGCCCTTTCGCCGCGCTCAAAGCTATGATGGAGAAAAATAAATAATTAAATGATATTGTAAAATGGCACATCCGAAACACAAACTCTCCAAGCAGAGAAGAGACAAGAGAAGAACTCACGACTTCGCTCCTGTCCCTACACTTGCGACCTGCCCTAACTGCGGTGCTACAGTAATGTACCACAGAGTATGCCCAGAGTGCGGCTACTACAGAGGACGTCAGATTATCGAGAAGAGCGCTGAATAGGCTCTCCTGATATAAGGCTGCGGGTTTACCCCTCAGTCCGCGGTCCCTTAGTTCAACGGATAGAACGGAGGTTTCCTAAACCTTAAATAGGCGTTCGATTCGCCTAGGGACTACGAGAACCGGCAGATTTCTGTCGGTTTTTCGTTATTTTTACTACCTTTGTCAGAATACGTCTTGTGGGATGAACAGGAAGACTTTGGTGATATATGTTCTTGTGGCGGCGGTCCTGATTCTGGGGATAGCCGCCGGGGTGTATTTCCTTTATGGTCAGAAGCTTACCATAGGACGCAGCACTCCTGTGTCGGAGTCATTCACACTGCTGCGGGCCGTCCCTTCAGATGCTGCGCTGCTGCTGTGTTGCGAGGATTTCTCCCGCGGCGCGGCCCGTCTTTCCGACAGCAGCTCCACGCTCAGGCTTCTGGTCTCCGACGGGAAGAAGAACCCGTTCTGCGGGTATCTCTCCCGCGTGTCTTCTCTGCTGGCTCCCGGCTCTGAGGCCCGCTCCCTCCATTCCGCCCAGATGGCCCTGTCGCTGCATTACGGCGGGACGATGCTTCCCCTTATGATGGTAAGTCTTCACGAGGCGGATTCGCTTCAGGCCGCCGCTCTGATGGCCGCCGCCTCGGAGTATTCCCTCGTTTCGGACCGGGTCGAGGCCGCGGACGGGACGGGAATTCTGCTCGTGTCCGTCTCGGAAACCCTTATCGGCTCTTCCAGACGTCATCTCGACGAGGGGGTGTCGATCCTATCAGACCGCTCTTTCTCGGAATGCGCTTCCTCCATCGGAGGCCGGGAGGTGCTTTTTCTGAATAACGGGTATGCGGACCGTCTGGCGGCGCATTTTCTGTCGAAGCGTCTGCGCGGCTACAGTTCTTTTCTGAAGAAATTTGCGGACTGGACGGCTTTCAGCATCGAAAGCGGCCGCGACGGCAGGACTTCCGCTGCGGCTCTCGCCTATTGCGGCGGAGGCTCTGACAAGTTCGCCTCCTTCCTTTCTTCGCAGGAGCCTGCTGAGCTCTCGTTCGAGGATGTGGTGCCTGCGACAGCCGTGTACGCATTGGCCGTAGGCCTCAAGGATGTCGGGAAGTATATCGAGGAGTTCCGCAAGTCGCAGGTGGCGGATATGCAGAGTTACAAGTCGGTGCAGGAGAAGTTGCGCCGCAGGGAGGGAATCGCGCCGGAGAATTGGGCGCAAGCCCTGCAGATACGCGAGATCGTGAAGACAGCGTGGCTCTCCGGAGACGAGCAGTTCGAGGCCGTGATGGTGCGTGTCGGCAAGAAGAATTATGAACTGGTCACGGGCGGCGGGAACAGCAAGGCTCTCCGCGCTTCCCTGCTGAATCCTCAGAAATATAATTTCGGCGGCTTCGCCTCTTCGCTTTTCGGTCAGGCTTTTTCGGCAGATGCCGATTCGAGCTTCGTCTGGACGGGAGAGTGGATTGTCAGCGGAAGTCCGCGGGCTGTCGCGGATTATGCGGAAAGGATTGCCGGATCCGACTGTCTGGGAAACAGGCTGGACAGTTCCGGGGCTTCTTCTCTCATTCCGCTTGGCGACTGCACGATGGCCGCCTATTTCTCACCTGTCGGCCTGGAGCCGGAGGGGTATTGTTCCAAGTCGCTCAGCCCTGTCGCGCACGAGCTGAATGCAGGCTTGGAGTATGAGCCGGCGGTGCTGTCCTACGGGGCCGGCGGACTCGAATTGAAAATCGTAAAAGTATGGAATTCAAATCAGTAAACAAGCTCTTCGAGCGGAGTTTCAAGGAGAATTGGAATCGTCCGGCCCTCTCCAACTATCAGGGGGTCACGCTCTGCTATAAGGATGTCGCGAAGAGAATCAAGCATCTGCATATAACTTTCGAACTCTGCGGGCTGAAAAAGGGGGACAAGGTGGCCCTCTGTTCCCGCAATCAGGCGAACTGGGGTGTGTGCTTCCTCGCTGCTATGACCTACGGTGCTGTTCCGGTGCCGATTCTGCACGAGTTCAAGGCGGGCAATATCCATTATCTGGTGAACCATTGCGAGGCGAAGGTGCTCTTCGTGGACGATGTGATCTGGGAAGGCCTGTCCGAGGCGGAGATGCCCTGCCTGCACGTGGTCGTGCAGATGAATACGCTCAAGTATCTGTATTCCAAGGCGGATTTCCTTTCTGAGATCCGCGACAACCTTCCCTCGATGTTCGGGAGGATGTATCCGGACGGCTTTACCAAGGATGACGTCAGCTATCCCGAGGACAAACCCGACGAGCTTGCGCTCATAAACTACACTTCCGGGACTTCCGGCTTTTCCAAGGGCGTAATGCTCACATACAGGGCCCTTTATGCGAACATCTACTTCGCCGGGACCTATGCCGAGCCGCAGATGACCTGCGAGTCGGAAGTGGTTTCGATGCTTCCGACCGCGCATATGTACGGAATGATGTTCGAATTCCTTTTCGAGATGACCATCGGCGCGCACGTCCATTTCCTTACGCGCGTGCCAAGCCCGAAAATCATACTCAACGCTTTCAGCGAGATACATCCGGACATCATCATCGCAGTGCCTCTCATCATAGAGAAGGTGTACAAGTCCAAGCTCAAGCCTCTCATAGACAGGAACAAGACCTATATGAAGATTCCGATTCTGGACTACATCATCCAGAACAAGTTCCGCAACGGTCTCATCGAGGCTTTCGGAGGACGTTTCGAGGAGATAATTCTCGGCGGCGCAGCCTTCAATCCCGAAGTGGAGAAGTTCCTGCACAAGATTCATTTCCCGTTCACGGTGGGTTACGGGATGACGGAGTGCGCTCCGCTCATAACTTACGCCAAATGGTACAAGGCCAAGCTCGGCTCCTGCGGGAAGCCGATAACGGGCTGCGAGATACGCATCGACTCGCCCGACCCGCAGACCGTGCCGGGCGAGATCCAGGTCAGGGGAGACAATGTCTTTATCGGGTACTATAAGAACGAAGAGGCTACGGCAGAGGCTTTTACGGAGGACGGATGGTTCAAGACCGGAGATATGGGAGTCATCGACTCCGACGGGTATCTCTTCCTCCGCGGGCGCTCCAAATGTATGATTCTCGGCCCTTCCGGGCAGAACATCTATCCGGAGGAGCTTGAGGCTGTCATAAACAATTTCAGCTATGTGGTGGATTCTCTGGTCATCGAGGATGACGGCGGCCTGACGGCTCTCATCTATCCCGACTATCATCAGGCCGAGCTGGACGGAATACAGGGCGAACAGCTTACCGCGCGTATCGAGGGCTATCTTCCGGAGATAAACGCCGAAGTGCCTAACTATGCGAAGATACGCAAGATAGAACTTATGCCGGAGGATTTCGAAAGGACGCCGAAGAGAAGTATAAAACGCTATTTGTATCAGAGGAAATAATTATGAGGAAGTTCGATGACAGGTATCTCGAGATGGCCGCCATCTGGGCCAAGAACAGCTACTGCAAGCGCCGCCGGGTGGGTGCGCTGATCGTCAAGGATAATATGATCATATCCGACGGCTATAACGGCACTCCTTCGGGCTTCGAGAACGTCTGTGAAGACGAGACGGGGGCCACGAAGCCGTATGTGCTTCACGCCGAAGCGAATGCGATAAGCAAGGTGGCCAAGTCCGGAAACAGCAGCGAGGGGGCGACGCTCTATGTGACGGCTTCCCCGTGCATCGAATGCTCCAAGCTCATCATCCAGGCCGGCATAAAGCGGGTGGTGTACCGTGACGAATATCGTCTGACCGACGGTGTGGACCTTCTCCGCAGGGCCGGCATTGAAGTCGAAAAAGTGGATTAGCTATGTCTGAAAGAAGAATCTCATCTCTGTGGATCGCACTGCTGGGTGTGCTGATAGGCGCATTGGCGGTAGCCACTTATGATAAAATGGAAGAGCGCAACGCCCGCCTGAAGTCGGAGTACAGGGACTGGCGCAAGCTGAACCTCGTGCTGCAGAAGGTGACGGACACCTATGTGGACACCGTGGATTTCGAGAAAGTTTCCGAGGCCGCGATCGTCGCCGCGCTGCGCTCGCTCGACCCGCATACGGTCTATCTGCCGCCCGAGACGCTCGAAGCTTCCGAAAGCGAGCTCGCGGGCAATTTCGACGGAATCGGGATTCAGTTCAATGTCCCTAATGACACCGCCGTGGTGATAGAAGTGATTCCCGGCGGACCTTCGGAACGCATCGGGCTTCAGGCCGGCGACAGGATCATCGAAGTCGGCGGCAAGACCATAGCCGGAGTGAAGTTCCCTCAGGACAGTATGGTCAGGAGGATGAAGGGTCCTTCGGGTTCGAAGGTGGAGATAGAGGTTCTCCGTGACGGAGAGCGGATTCCTTTCCTCATCACGCGGGGCAAGATTCCGGTACACAGCGTGGACGCTTCGTTTATGGTGAATGACACGACGGGCTATATCCGCCTCGCCAAGTTCTCGAGGACCACTTACTCCGAGTTCGTTGCAGCGGCCGCCGCATTGCTCGAAAGAGGGATGAAGCATCTGGTGTTCGACCTGCGCGACAACACCGGCGGCTACTTCGACCAGGCTCTCTCTCTTGCGGATATGTTTCTCCGGAAGGGAGATATGATAGTGTATATGGAGGGTCTGCATTCTCCTCGCGAAGAGTTCAGGGCCAGCGGGAAAGGTCTCCTGCAGAATGTGGGGGTGAGCGTGCTGATAAACGAGGCCTCCGCATCATCGAGCGAGATTTTCGCGGGTGCGATACAGGACAACGACCGAGGAGTCATAGTGGGACGCCGCTCTTTCGGAAAGGGTCTGGTGCAGAGTCCGGTGTTCTTCACCGACGGCTCCGGCTTGAGAATCACCGTGGCCCGCTACTACACGCCTTCCGGCCGCTGCATACAGAAACCTTACGCTGAGGATTACGAGTACGACATCTACAAGCGCTATACTGACGGGGAGCTCACTGACGCGGACAGCATCAAGGTGAACAGGGACGAGGTTTTCCTGACCGCCGGCGGCCGCACGGTCTATGGGGGCGGCGGCATAATCCCGGATGTGTTCGTGCCTATGGACACGACCCGTGCGACGGATTTCTATATCGCCTGCAACCGCAAGGCTACTCCTATGCGCTTCGCTTCCGCCTTCTTCGACAAGCATAAGGCGAAGCTTTCCGCCATAGATGATTATGACGGTCTCCAGAGCTTCCTTAAGGAGGCCGACGTGGAGTCCGGCTTCCTGCGTTTCGCCGCTTCCGTGGACGGAATCAGGCCGGAACCGGGGGAGTGGAGAGTGTCACGGGTGTATATGATGCCTCAGGTGAAGGCTCTCGTGGGCCGCTATTCCAAGCTGGGGGAGAATGCCTTCTATCATCAGTATATGGAACTGGATGAAACGATGATCGAGGCTATGAAACATCACACGCTGTCTGTGACGACTGACGGAAAAAAGTAGTATCTTTGCGAGATATTAATTCTATGGTAATGGAAAATACAGTAGTCAGAACCAAGGTCAAGGATCTTCTCAAAAGCAAGCCCGGCATAGATGTGCTTGCCAAAGGCTGGGTAAGGACAAAGCGCGGGAACAAGGGCGTGGCTTTCATAGCGCTCAATGACGGTTCCACCATAAATAACATACAGCTCGTCGTGGACAAGACCCGGATCGGGGACGATGTGCTGTCGAAAGTGACGACAGGTGCCTGCATCCGTGTGGAGGGCAGGCTCGTGGAGTCCGTGGGAAGCGGACAGGCGGTGGAGATACAGGCTTCAGCCATCGAGGTTTACGGCGAATGCGATCCGGTACGCTACCCGCTCCAGAAGAAGGACACCTCTTTCGAGTACCTGCGGAGCGTGGCTCATCTGCGTATGAGAACGAACACCTTCGGCGCCGTGCTGCGCATACGTAACCAGATGGCTTTCGCCATACACGAATATTTCCACTCCAAGGGCTTCGTGTATCTGCACACTCCGCTCATCACAGAGTCAGACTGCGAGGGCGCGGGCCAGATGTTCCAGGTGACTACTCTGGATATCGACAAGCCGCTTCCGCGCAATAAGAAAGGCTCCGTCGATTACTCCAAGGATTTCTTCGGCAAGCAGACCAGCCTCACGGTGAGCGGACAGCTCGAAGGAGAGCTGGGAGCCACGGCTCTCGGGGAGATATATACCTTCGGCCCTACCTTCCGTGCCGAGAATTCGAACACCCCGCGGCATCTCGCCGAGTTCTGGATGATCGAGCCGGAGATGGCGTTCTACGATATAAGTGACAATATGGACCTTGCCGAGGACTTCATAAAGCACCTCGTCAAGTACGCTCTCGAGCATTGTGCCGACGATATACAGTTCCTTAACGACAAATATGACCCCGAGCTCGTGGAGCGTCTTCGGGGCGTGGCCGACACCGAGTTCGTCCGTCTGGAATACACGGACGGCATCAGGATTCTCGAGGAGGCAGTTTCCTCCGGCGTGAAGTTCGAGTACCCGGTTTACTGGGGCGTGGATCTTCAGAGCGAGCACGAGCGCTATCTCGTAGAGAAGCATTTCCGCAGGCCGGTCATACTTACCGGTTATCCTAAGGAGATAAAGGCTTTCTATATGAAGCAGGATGAGAACGGCAAGACGGTCCGCGCGATGGACGTGCTCTTCCCGAAGATAGGCGAAATCATCGGCGGTTCCGAGAGGGAGTCTTCGCTGAAGAAGCTCGAAGACCGCATTAACGAGCTGGGTATGAGTCGCAAGAATCTGGAATGGTACATCGACACCCGTCGCTTCGGTTCCTGCCCTCACTCCGGTTTCGGTCTGGGCTTCGAGAGGCTGCTGCTTTTCGTCACGGGTATGCAGAACATCCGTGACGTGATTCCGTTCCCTCGCACTCCTAAGAACGCAGAATTCTAATCTTTATATAATATGCTTGTCATCGGTATAGCGGGCGGATCCGGTTCGGGTAAGACGACCGTGGTAAAGGCCATTCAGGAAAGACTCCGCGATGAAAAGGTCGTGGTCATCCCTCAGGATTCCTATTATAAGGACTCCAGCGATCTCACTGACGAAGAAAAGAGGCGTCAGAATTTCGACCATCCGGACGCGATAGACTGGCCTCTGCTCTGCAGCCAGCTTGCCGATCTCAAACAGGGCCGCACCATCAGCCAGCCGGTCTATTCCTATATCTCCTGCTCGCGTTCCAAGACGGAGACCGTGACCGTGGAGCCTGCGGATGTCATCATCATCGAGGGCATCCTCATCTTCAACTGCCGCGAACTGCTCGACCAGATGGACATAAAGATTTTCGTGGACGCTGACGACGATGACCGTCTGATGAGAGTTATGGCGCGGGACATCTCCGAGCGCGGCAAGGATGTGCATTGGGTGATCGAGCGCTATAGCCGTACGGTGAAGCCTATGTATCTACAGTTCATCGAACCGAGCAAGCGCTATGCCGACATCATAATCCCTCAGGGTGGACATAACAAGGTAGCCATCAATATTATACTGGCTTCCATCGAAAAGTCCCTCCATCAGAAGAAGGCGCTCAGATAGGGCGGCTACGCAGCAGGAATGAGACGCGAGGACAGGGCAGGATTCTATATCACCGTGATTTTTCATCTGGTGCTGCTCATCGTTCTGCTCGCCTGTCAGCTGGGCTATACCGTAAGCCGCGAGAACAGTTTTCTTCTGGATTTTTCCCGTCAGGAGGATATCGAGAAACTGCGCCGTGAACTCGCTTTCAAAGAGCAGGTGAGCCGGCGTCTGGACGAACTCATCGCATCTTCATCCGGAGATGCCGCAGTGTCCTCCGTCCGCAACGTGGCCGTGGACCGCGGAGCCTTGAAGGATGACCGGGGTACGGATGCGGAGCAGCTCTACAAGGATGCGGAACAGCTTCAGAAGGATATACGTTCCAGAGTCGAGATTCCCTCTTCTGACGAGGATTATGTCCCTGTCTCTCCTGTTAAGAAAACACAGGATGAGAAGGAAGCTGAAAGTGCCAGCTACTCCGGTCCCAGCGTAGTGTCCTACCAGCTCGAAGGCCGCAAGGCGAGCCGTCTTTCCATCCCGGCATACCGCTGTATGGGGTCGGGTGAAGTGACCGTCACCATCGCGGTGGACAATGCCGGAAACGTGATTCTTGCGAAAATCCAGGATGAGGTTTCCTCCTCCGACGCCTGCCTTCGCAGCTTCGCCATCCGTGCCGCCCGCTCTTCCCGCTTCTCTTCCTCACCTTCAGCTCCGGCCCGACAGATGGGAAACATCGTTTACGCGTTCATAGCTCAGTAAGTGAACAGTTCGCCGAAGGCCATCTCTGCTTGCAGGCCCTTCAGGATTCTGACCGTCACATAGAAAGAAAAAGACCGGCTATCTGGATGAAAGCCGGTCTTTTACTTATGGAGAGCTCTGTTACTGAGCTTCAGGTTTTCTCGCCTGATACATAATCTTAAGCGCGGAGCAGCGTCTGAGCTCCTGCTTAACCTTGGTAATGATACCCATTCTCACGTCGCGGTCCGCTCTGATGACTGTGGTCATAAACTGACGGTCAGCCTCGTTCTTGCTGTCGCGCTCTGCGGCGATGAAGTCACGGATTTCGTCAGGAGTCCTGAAAGAATCGTTCAGCTGGATACGTGCGTCGGTACCGTACTGCGCCCTGTACTGGAGCGTAGGGGTTCCGATGTTTATGTATGCAGCAAGGTCTTTTCTTTCGAGCTTTACGGACTGCGAGGCCTCAGGAACGGTCACTACGACCTTGTTCTCGCTGTCGCGCATCTGGGTCGTAACCATAAAGAAGAACAGAAGCATGAACACGATGTCCGAGAGAGAGGCCTGAGTCATCTCGGGCACTTCTTTCTTGTTGCTTGATCCACCGAATTTCGACATAATTATTCCTCCTTATTATTTTCTGTTTTTGGTCACGTCCTTAGGCTCCGCCTCCGAGATGTTCGAAGGAACCGCTTCCTTGACTATGTCCTGGTAATCTTCTGACAGACGTATGAACGGTTTGCCGTAATTCCTGTATGAGAAATCATCGCGCAACTCGTCGATAGCCTTTACAAGCTCATTCTGAACGGCGATATAAGCGTGGTAGCTCGTACCGTTGTCGTTCTGCAGGGAGATTACTCCCTTGGAAACCTCGCAAGGACCGTAGCCTTCGATATCGATAGTCTGCTTGTCCGGCAGATTAGGATTATTCGTAGGGTTGGTGAGGAATTCCTTGATCTTGTCTTTCAGCTGAGAAACATCCATGAGCTCATTACCGGCAAACAGTCTGTCCTGAGAGTTAATCCTTACCATAATGATGTTACGGCGGTTAACTTTCTGGTCTTCGACCTTGGCGTTTGGATCCGGCATAGGAGGAAGACGTCTCGACAAACCTGTCTGAGACCCCATAGTGGTGGTCATCAGGAAGTAACACAGCAGCAGGAACGCGATGTCCGCGGTCGAGCTGGTGTTCATTGCAGGTACTTTCTTTTTATTGCCCATAGTGTTTTACTGTCTGTTGCGAATCACGATAGCTACTTCTCCGATGATGATGGCCACTACTGCGGCTGCTGCGGAGATGTAGGTAAGATTGAGAATGGAGTCTGTAAGTCTGAGTGTAGACTGGTCAGGCTGGTCGGTAGTAAGTCCTACTGCCGGCGTTCCCGGTGAGATGAGGTATACTACGAAGCATACGGCTGCTACCCCGACGAGACCGATGAGGAGCTTGAACAGACTCTTCGGGTCGTTCTTGATAGCGATTGCGACACCTACCACAACTACTGCTATGGCCGCGATTGCAATCATAACGTATGTCCAGTAGAACAGAATGTCAACAGGCTGGGCGTTGTTGCTTTCGAAGTCTACTACGAAACCCCAAACGCAGAGCGCTGCACTGATGACAATCAGCACTACCATCATCCACGTGAATATTTTATTGTAATTTTTCATTATGAATAATCGCTAAAATCCTATAATCACTTGTTCTCTTGCGTGTGTCTGTGGCAACTGATTATTTGCCCTGATATTTGGTGAGAATATCAATGAGAGTGATCGAGGAATCCTCCATATCGATGGTGAGGGAGTCGATCTTGGCAAGTATGTAGTTGTAGAACACCTGAAGAATCATAGCGACGATAAGACCGCCTACGGTGGTGATAAGGGCGACTTTCATACCTCCGGCAACGATGTTAGGGGAGATGTCACCTGCAGCCTGGATGTTGTCGAAGGCCTGGATCATACCGATAACGGTTCCGAGGAATCCCAGAGACGGTGCGAGGGCGATGAAGAGCGCAATCCAGGAGAGACCGTTCTCCATATTGCTCATCTGTACGGAGCCGTAGGAAACTACTGACTTCTCCACTACATCGAGACCCTGGTCATAACGGAGGAGACCCTGGTAGAAGATGGAGGCGACAGGACCGCGGGTGTTGCGGCAGATTTCCTTCGCTGCCTCTACACCGCTTTCGTTGAGAGCCTTCTCGACTTTCTCGCAGAGAGCCTTGGCGTTAGTCTTGGCGAAAGAGAGGTAAAGTATTCTCTCGATGGCAAATGCGAGACCGATGATCAAGCAGATTACGATGAGGGCCATAAAGCCCGGGCCACCCTCGATGAACTTGGTCTTGAGAGCCTGGTGAAGCGGAACTTCGCTCTTCTGGTTGAAGATGTCCTCTTCGCTCATGGTCTCAGTGGCGACTGTCTGCTCCGTAGCCGGTGCAGCTGCCTGGTCTTCCTGGGCGGATGCGATGTTTGCAGAAAGAACCATAAGGCTCATTGCTGCCAGAATCATGAAAAACTTTTTCATAACCTTTCTGATGTGTGTTTTTAATTAATAATGTATTAAATAGTTACAAATATCTTCGTGGCTGTGGCGTGTGTACGTCCCGGTAAAATCGCTGCAATTTAGTAAAAATATTTCGGAATGCAATCATATTTGCGATATTTCGCCGCAGAGACTCACGCGCAGACCCCTTTTCACCGCTTCGTTGTCCTCCGTCTCTCCCATCAGGCAGAAGAGCTTGGCGAGGGCGCTTTCGGTGGTGCTGTCGTATCCCGACACCACCCCGGCCTCCTTGAGTTTCTTCCCCGTGGCATATATGTCCATATCCACGCCGCCGTGCAGGCACTGCGTGACGTTCAGCAGTATCTTGCCCCGCCCGCAGGCCTCCTTCACTATGTCCAGGAACCACTCTTTCGAGGGGGCGTTGCCGGCTCCGTAAGTCTCTATGATGACCGCCCTGGTCTCCTCTCCCAGCAGGATGTTTCCGACGACTCTCGGCGTGATGCCCGGGTGCAGTTTCAGAATGGAGACTCTGGTATCCAGAGAGGTCCTGACTTTCAGGCTGCGTGAACCCGGAGCGGGGTAGCGGATGGCTGCGGTGTTATACCTTATGCTGATGCCCGCTTCCGCGAGCGGGGGATAGTTCGCCGAATCGAAGGCGGTGAATCCCTCGGAGTTCACCTTGGTGCAGCGGTTTCCGCGCAGAAGCTTGGAATTGAAATAGATGCAGACTTCCGGAACTGCCGCTCCCCCGTCTTCCCCCCGGGCTGAAGCGATCTCGACCGAGGATACCAGATTCTCTTTGCCGTCGGTGCGCGGCCTTCCTATCGGCAGCTGGCTTCCGGTGAAGATGACCGGTTTGCCCAGGCCTTCGAGCATAAAGCTCAGGGCCGAGGCGGAGAAGGCCATAGTGTCGGTGCCGTGCAGCACCACGAAGCCGTCGTACTCGTCGTAGCGGTCGCGGATCAGAGCTGCGAGCCGCTTCCACATCGCCGGCTCGACATCCGAGGAGTCAATGAGCGGAGTGAACGTGTGCACGTCGATGCGGCAGGCGAATTTGCGCAGTTCGGGCACCTCCTGCAATATCTGTCCGAAGTCGAATGGTTTCAGGCTCTGGTCGCGGGGGTCTTCTTTCATTCCGATGGTTCCTCCCGTGTAGATGAGGAGCACGGACGATCTGTATTCTTCCATAAGGCTATAGTTTCTGAAGTGCGAAAAGTCTTTCGGCATTCTCTGTGCTTATCCGGGCCACTTCCCCGAGCGGGAGTCCCTTTATTTCGGCGATCTTCGCCGCGATGGACGGAATGTGTGCGCTCTCGTTTCTGCTCCCCCTGTAAGGGACGGGAGCCAGATACGGGGCGTCCGTCTCCAGCAGTATCCGCTCCATAGGGATTTCCGTGATGCTCCGCGCGACGCCTGCGTTCTTGAATGTCACGGTACCGCCGATGCCCACATACCAGTCCCCCAGCCTTTCCAGCCTGCGGAAGGTCTCGGCGCTGCCGCCGAAGGCGTGCAGATTGCCCCGCAGGTGCAGGTGACGGCAGTCTTCCAGTATGCTGAAGAAGTCTTCGGTGGCGTCGCGCAGGTGGATGTTTACCGGAAGGTCGTGTTCGCAGGCCAGTTCCAGCTGCACCCGGAACGCTTCTTTCTGAAGCTGCGCCGTATCCGCTCCGTAGTGGTAGTCGAGTCCTATCTCTCCCACGGCCACCGCCTTCCGCTCGCGCAGGGTCTGTTCCACCGCCGCGACTTCGTCCCTCCAGTCATCTCCGACAGAGCCGGGATAGAGTCCGGCCATAATCCTCAGGCAGTCGGGATGCCTGTCGGCAAGCGCGAGCATCGAGGCGCGCTCGTGTGAGCTTATGTCAGCCTGTATCAGGATTTTGACCCCAGCGGCCAGAGCTCTTTCGATCACTGCGTCCCGCTCGGCCTCGGGGTACATTTCATCGTAATTATGCGTATGCGTGTCCACGAATTCCATATTCCGCAAAAGTAGCAAAATTATTCGGCTTCTCCTGCGGGCGGAAACAATTTAAGACAGCCCCTGCCGTGCGTGAACTTCTCGCATAGCCTGCGAAGGTCAGCTATGTTATCCTCACGTTTATGGAGCAGCGGCCGAGCAGGTCGGTGCAGATCAGACCGTCGCTCTCCAGCAGGGTCAGATACGAAGCCGCCGTGCTGAAGGGAAGACCCAGCGCTCCGGCAATCTCTTCCCGGCAGATGCCCCTGTTCAGGCGCACGAGCTTCACGATGGCGAACAGACGGTCCACGTCTTCCGGCGGCAGGGAGCCTTCATAGAGCGAGCGGACCTCCTCCTCGAGGCAGTCGCGCCTGCGGTAGCCCGCCGCTCCGAGACCCAGACTCCTTACCAGAGTCCCCGGATCGATAATAGGCTCCGCCAATTTCTTGCCGATGAGCCGGTTACATCCTGCCGAACGCAGATCGTCCACTCGCCCTGGAAGGGCATACACCTCGCGGTTATACGAAGCTGCTAGCCTCGCGGTGATCATACCGCCTCCCCGGATCTTCGACTCGATGAGTATGGTCGCGGCGCACAGGCCCGCTATGATGCGGTTCCTCCTCAGAAAATTGATGGCGATGGCCTTGGTCCCGGGCGGATAGTCCGTTATGAGGCCGCAGCCCGCGCAGGCGCAAATCCGGTCCGCCGCATATTCGTGACTGCGTGGATAGACCTCGTCTATGCCCGTAGGCAGCACCCCTATGGTCGGAAGACCGGCTTCGAGTGCGGCCTGATGGGCTGTTATGTCCGTTCCCAATGCCAGACCGCTGACTATCACCGGTCTGGTCTTCGCCGCAGAGAGCGCCGCCACTATCCTGCGGCACCATTCCCTGCCGTAAGGCGAGATGTCTCGCGTCCCCACTATCGCGATGTGCGGCAGATTGCCGAAGAGGCTCTCGACGGGAGAGTCCGACCGGATATAAAGGCCCAGAGGCGGGTCTTCGCATTCCCTGAGCATTTCGGGGAAGTGGGGGTCGGAAATCTCCAGATAGCGGCAGCCCCGTCTCTCCAGCCTCTCCAGTTCTTCGGCCGCCAGGTCCAGTTCCCGGCGGCTGATCCGGGATGTCCAGACGGAATGGGGGCCGGTCAGAGCCGACAGCTCCCTGCTTCCGAGTTCGAAAATGGCTCCGGCGCTCCCGGCGGCCTTGATGAGTTCCAGAGCCTTGCGCGGCTCATAGCCGAAAATCCGGCCGAGCGCGCAGATGCAGATTTTTTCTCCGTATTCCATAATCAAGTAGGTTTGTCTGCGCGAATATAGCGCACAAAAACGGAAAAGTCATCCGGATCTGCATCATTCCGAATGACTTATATACGAATCTTGAATAATATACACTTTTTTTAAACGATCAGCATCGCATCTCCGTAAGGCCCGAAACGGTAGCCCTCCTCGAGAGCGACCTTGTAGGCGTTCATTACCTTGTCGAAGCCTCCGAAAGCGGCCACGGCCATAAGCATCGTGGACTCCGGGAGGTGGAAATTCGAGATTATCGCCGAAGGTATGGAGAAACTGTATGGCGGGAAGATGAACTTGTCGGTCCAGGTGTCGCAAGGGTTCACCCTCTTGCCCGGAGTCACATTAGTCTCCAGGGCGCGGATTACCGTGATGCCCACAGCCACGACCTTATGTCCGCCGTCCTTCGTCCCGTTAATCTCTTCGGCCGCCTCCGGACTGATGATCATCCTCTCCGCATCGGTGCGGTGCTTGGAAAGGTCTTCCACATCCACTCTGCGGAAATGGCCGATCCCCATATGGACTGTGATGAAACTCTTGCGGATATCCTTAAGAATCATCCTGTTAAATAGTTCGCGACTGAAATGCAGGCCTGCAGCCGGAGCCGACACGGCTCCTTCGTGGGCGGCGAAGATGGTCTGGAAATTCTCCGTGTCCTCGCGGGTGACGTGCGGCTTCACCCACTGCGGCACCGGGACTTCCCCCAGTGAGAAGAGCACTTTTTTGAACTCCTCATAAGAACCGTCGTAGAGGAAGCGCAGCGTGCGTCCCCGGGATGTGGTGTTGTCTATGACTTCAGCCACGAGGCTTTCGTCCTCGCCGAAATAGAGTTTGTTGCCGATGCGGATCTTTCTCGCAGGCTCCACAATCACGTCCCAGAGCCTCTGCTCGCGGTTAAGCTCCCTGAGCAGAAAGACCATAATGTCGGCTCCCGTCTTTTCCTTCTTGCCGTAGAGCCGGGCCGGGAACACTTTCGTGTCGTTGAAGACGAAACGGTCATCTTTTCCGAAGTAGTCTATGACATCCTTGAAGAGCCTGTGCTCTATTTCGCCCGTGTCCTTGTGCAGGACCATAAGCCGGCATTCGTCGCGCCATCTGGTCGGCTCCTGGGCCACCCTGTCCTTGGGAAGTGCGAACTGGAATTGGGAAAGTTTCATAAAATATCGTTCTAACCATTATTATACGGCAGCAACGTGAAAAAAGTTTCAGTCCCTGAAACACTATATCTCTTTCTTCGTGGCCTCGCGGAAGACTTCGAGGATGGACGGATAGCTGTTCTTCAGGAACGGAGGCAGGCTCGAACGCGCGACCCAGGCCGCCTTGCTTATGTCCTCCTCCCGCTGCGGAATCAGCTCCACGGGTGCGGTGTAAAGCATATGATACCACCAGGTATGCTTCAGATGCCACTTCCCGTCGCGGAAGTAACAGTGGTCCGTCATACAGATGAGGTCCCGCAGCTCGATGTCGCCCAGGCCGGTTTCTTCCTGCACTTCGCGCAGGGCGGTCGTGCTGATGTCCTCGCCTTTTTCCTGATGCCCTTTCGGCAGGTCCCAGAGCGAACTGCGGTTTATCAGAAGGTAGTCTCCGCGCCTGTTCGTGACCAGACCTCCCGCCGCGCTTACTTCCCGGAACTCTGCGCAGAGGCGGCGGTAGACAGCCTCCGTATCTTCAGTCGGAATATAGGTTCTGCTGAGCGACTGCCCGGCTTCGAACATCCCCACTAGAGTCTTCAGGTCGAGTTTCAGCCCGTAATGGAACTCCACCGCGTTAGGGTCGGAGAGCGCCTGCTCCCCGGGAGAACAGATGATAATGCAGCGTTTCTCGAAATAAATTCTGTGCATCGGAAAAATTGCTATATTTGTAGTCTGTCCGCAAAAATAGTAAAATGGCAACTCAATACAAAAGCAAACACGGGACAGTCTCACGCGCAGCGTGTGAACTGTATATGAATTTCGTGGACTGCAGCCGCTTCCGCGATATGATTCCCGAGGACAAGCGGGATGCGGTCACGGCCGACTATGATTCCATAAAGGCTGTGGTGCAGGGTTTCAGCATAGGAGTGAGAATCGTCCGCAGAGAGCCTTATAAGCTTATAATGCTCGAGGATGACGGCGCTCCGTTCCACTTTACGATAGATCTGCATTTCGATCAGACCGACAGCCCTTCGAAAACGGAGTTCTACATAAACGTGTCCGCCGACCTGAATCTAATGATGAAGATGATGCTCGGCACGAAGATACAGACCGCTCTGGACAAGATAGTCGATGCTTTGGTGGCGGCTTCCGAAGGCCGTATGCCCGAGGGCGTGGATCCCGAAATGCTGAAGAATTTCAAGTTCTGAGAGATGGCAGAGCTCGATTCCGCGTCCCTCGTCTCACATCTGGAACAGGCTCTCGGTCCTGAGGCCTATGCGGCTTTCAGGCGCTCGATGGATGAGCAGCCTCCTGTATCCGTGCGACTGAATCCGTTCAAGACTCCTTCCGCCCCGCTTCCTATTCTGAACGGTGCCGAAAAGGTCCCGTGGAGCCCGTACGGCTACATCCTCACGAGCCGTCCTGTATTTACGCTACATCCGAATTATCACGCGGGGGCCTATTACGTCCAGGACAGTTCCGCGATGTTCACGGGCCACATCTTCCGCAAGGTCCTGAAGAGCGTGATGGAAAAGGCCCGGGGGAGGACGCTGCGCGTGCTGGACCTCTGCGCGGCCCCCGGCGGCAAGACTACGGACCTCGCGGCATCGCTGCGGCAGGCCTGCGGGGACGGTTTCATCCTGGTCGCTAACGAGGTGATGAGGCAGAGGGCCTCCGTCCTGCTGGACAACACCGCCGTCTGGGGAGACCCCGCCGTGACGGTGTGCAGCGCCGATCCCAAGGCGTTCGCACGTCTGGAAGGCTACTTCGACATCATACTCGCCGACGTGCCCTGCTCGGGGGAGGGGATGTTCCGCAAGGATCCCCGCGCTCTCGAGGAGTGGTCCCCGCAAAACGTGGAACTCTGCGCGGCCCGGCAGAGACGCATCCTCGCGGACGTCTGGCCCGCATTGGCCGCAGGCGGCCGTCTGATATACTCGACCTGCACTTTCGAGCGCTCCGAGAATGACGATAACCTCAAGTGGGCGGCGCAGTCGCTCGGAGGCCGCATCGAAGCACCCGGGGACGAATTCGGGGTCCGGACTACGGAGTGCGGGCATCTGCTCGTTCCGGGTGAGGTTCCCGGCGAAGGTCAGTGGTGCGGCGTGCTCGTACGTGAAGGCGAAGCGCGGATGCTCGCGGAGGGAACGGAAGCTCTTCAGTATCTGCACCCTCTGCGCTGCGGTGTGGAGAAGGGCCGGATGAAGGGAAAGGATTTCATTCCTTCGGCGGACTGGGCCCTGAGCATCGATTATGACCGCAGTTTCTGTCCGGTGGCCGAGCTGGACAAGCGGACGGCCCTGCATTTCCTGCATAAGGACAGCATAGTCCTGCCGGATGCGCCCAAGGGCTATGTTCTGGTGACTTACAGGAATCTGGCTCTGGGCTTTGTCAAGAATCTCGGAACCCGCTGCAACAATCTCCACCCCCAGTCCCGGAGGATAAGAATGGATATAGAATGATATGAAACGCATAATACTCGCTTTTTCTTTACTGCTGACCTGCCTTGCCGCTCTGAACGCGCAGAGCGTCAGTGAGGATTTCAGGACCAGATATCAGAACCTCATAAAGCACGTGGGAGTCTCCGGCTTAGGCGTGGAAACCCTTCTGGACCGCTGGGAGGCGGCTTCCCCGGACGACCCCGATATGCTCAAGGCCAGAAGTGACTACTATCTCGACAAGTCACGCACCGTGAAGCTCGTAATCAAGGACGCGGAGCGCTATCTGGGCCAGAAGCCCTATCTCACCCTCAAGGATTCTCTGGACCGCGACGTGAACTATTTCGAGGAGTCCTTCTACGACGACTCCCTCTTCGCTCTCTCGTCTCAGGCCATAGACAAGGCCATCCGCCTCTATCCTGACAGGCTCGACCTGCGTTTCGACAAGGTGACCGCCCTGACCGCTTACGAGAAAGACAGTCCCGATATGGCTTACTCTGCGCTCTCGGGCCTGATAGACTATAATGCCGTGGCGCACCCGTCCTGGACCATAGACGGCCGGACGATAGATGCGCAGACCTTCGAGGCGGCGATACAGGAGTATTGTTTCGCGTTCTACGCCATCGGCAGCCCGGCTTCCTACGAGGCATTCCTCAGACTCTCCGAGAAGATGCTCGGCAATGACCCGAAGAGCACCCTCTTCCTGACCAATGTCGGAACCTATTGGCTGATAGCGAAAGACGACAGCAAGAAAGCAATGAAGTACTACAGGAAGGTGCTGAAGCTGGACCCGGAGAACTACACGGCGGTAAAGAACTGTATCATTCTGGCCCGCAAGGAAAAGAACACCTCGCTCGAGAAGAAATATCTTCCGGTTCTTGTGAAGATCAGCGATGACGAGAGGGAGAAGGCTTCCGCCCTCACACGCCTGCAGGCTCTGAAATAACGTGAACTATACCGGCTTCATAGCCCGCAGACTGCATTTTCGCGGGAAGGCTGCATCGGTTTCCATAGCCGTGTCGTTTTTCGTGATGATAGTGGCCGTATCCATCTCTTCCGGTTTCCGCCGGGAGATAAGGGGCACGCTTTCTTCTTTCTGCGGGGACGTGCGGCTCACTTCCACCCGCGCCGGCGCTCTTTCGGAAGCAGACCCCATCAGCCGGGAGCCGTCTTTTCTCT
Source organism: Bacteroidia bacterium (assembly GCA_030529945.1). Lineage (GTDB taxonomy): Bacteria > Bacteroidota > Bacteroidia > Bacteroidales > UBA932 > Cryptobacteroides. The sequence goes on from JAUMVX010000007.1 coordinate 38,113, forward strand.
CCGATATCGAGGCCCTGAAAGGAGTGGAGAAAATCACTCCCGCCGTCTATCGGGCGGGCATAGTGAAGAGTGACGGTGTCATACAGGGGGTGGTGTTCAAGGGCATTCCGGATTCGGATTCTCTGAAAGGGCTTGGAGTCAGCATCCCTTCGGGCCTTGCCGATATGCTTTCCCTGAAGGAGGGCGACAGGCTTTCCGCCTGGTTCGTGGGCGAAAAGCTGAAGGCCCGCCGCTTCACGGTGAAGGAAATTTACGACGGACGGGCGGATGTGGACGGCGCTCTCCCGATTTTCGCCGACATCGCCGATATGCAGAGGCTGAACGGCTGGGATTCCCTTCAGGTCTCGGCCCTGGAGATTACTCTGGACAGGGAGAGACGCAGCTCCGCCGCCCTTAGGGATATGACCTTCACCATCGGTACCATCTGCCTTGCCGCCGCCTCGGAGCAGGACGACAGCCTTATGGCGAGAAGTGTGGCGGACCTCTATCCCCAGCTTTTCAGCTGGCTGGACCTGATAGACTTCAACGTGTTCTTCGTTCTGGTGATTATGACCATAGTCGCCGGATTCAATATGATTTCCGGCCTGCTGATACTGCTTTTCCGGAACATCTCCACCATCGGAGTCCTTAAATCGATGGGTATGACGGACAGGAGCATAGTGAAGTTGTTCCTCAAGACTTCTTCTCGTCTGGTACTCAGGGGGATGGCCATCGGAAACGCTCTGGCCCTGCTCTTCTGCCTCGTCCAGGGTGCGACCCGTCTCATAAAGCTGAACCCGGAGAACTACTTCGTCTCCTTCGTCCCGGTAAGCGCGGACCTTCCGATGATTCTGCTCGCGGACTTCGCCGCTTATGTGGTGATAATGCTGCTCCTGCTGCTCCCGAGCCTGTTCATCTCCTCCGTGGACCCGGCGAAGACCGTGCGCTGCGCATAAGTGCCCCCCCCCTCGCTCTCACTCGAAGTTTTTTCTGAAATAGCCGTATCTGCGCTCCACGCTCTCCACAAAAGCGACCGTCTCCCCTCCGTCGAAGCTTCCGTGCCTTATCTCCTCGTTCCCTTCCGTAACTTCCTCATCCATAACGGCTATGATTTCTTTGAGCGCGGCCCAGCTGCGGCAGTCGGCCTCGATGGCGTCCGCGTAGTTCAGAATATCGGCCAGACGGCTTTCGCCGGCATTGTACGCCGCCAGGACGAAACGTCTGAGCTCCTCGGCATCGCCCGCCCGCCTGCGGAACTTTTTCTTCAGATGCTGAAGGTACTTCGCCCCCGCCTCCAGACTCTGCCGGGGGTCTGCCGGATTCTCCACACCGTAGCGTCCCGCGGTTACGGGCATCAGCTGCATCAGCCCCGCCGCCCCCTTGCCGGACAGAGCCTCGATTCTGAAGCGTGATTCCTGATACGCGATCGCTGCCAGCAGCCGCCAGTCCTCCTTCAGCGGCGCGCACACTTCCCGCATTAGGCTGTCGTACGGACTGATGAAATCCGCCTTCCCGCCCGGAACCGGCACTTCCAGAAACTCCCGGTGCAGCCGTTCCCGCAGCGGCGAGGCGTGATACTCTTCCAGCCAGGAGTTGATTTCCTTGAGCCTTGAGCGGCTTTCCGCGTTTATCAGCCAGAGGGCGACGCTGTCCACAGGCATCGAAATGAAGAGACTGTCCACCTGCAGCGAGTCCCGCAGCGGCAGCACCACCAGATCCGCAGTCCCCTCGCGAAGCGAGTCGGCGTAGTGCGGCATCTCCCGGACTACCCGCGTATCCGTCCGGGAACCGACGCTCAGGGCGAACCTTTCCAGCAGTTCGTAGTTATATCCAGCTTCCAGACGACCGGGAGCCTTCACGAAATCCCCGGAGATGATGACGCAGTGCAGCAGCTTTCCGGCAAAAGTCCCCCTGTCGTGGGGTGCGAGAATAATGCCTGCGGCCGCCAGGGCGGCCAATCCTGCAACGACCCCTGCTATGACCCTTCCATTGCTCACGGCCTTCAGCGGTTTGTGGCCTGCCTCATTCCGGTCGGGCCGCCGCCGGCGGCGTTTCCGGATCTGCCCCGGCTTCCGGAAGATGTGCTTCCCGGAGAATTGCCGGCAGCCTGGGATGCCCCCGCCTTTTTAGAAGGCTGCATATAGAACGGCCACCAGATGCCGAACTTCACGGTGCGGGTGGTGTTTATGTAGTGATGGGCCGAGAAATAATCCGGCCTGTCCGGCCAGATGCCCATAGCCGCGTTTTCGAGCTTTATGAAGATGCAGGCCCGCTTCCACTGCGCATTGATGAAGGCATCGAGATAAGGCCCGTTGTTGTATTTGATTTCGTTCTGGTTCTTGAAAACTCCCAGAGCCGGATTCCAGGCAGGGGAGTACCAGGCCGTGTTCCAGAGCCCGTCCACTCCCAGCTGGAGCTTCATCACATCCTGTTTTACATTGAATTCCAGATAGTAACGCAGGTTGAGGCTCAGGGTCGGGAGCGGCAGCACGTCTTCATTCGAGGAGAGCTGGAAAAGCGCGCGGTTCTCCAGATGCAGCAGATTCCACAGCACGAAATCCTTGCGGGCCGCAAGCGACAGCACGCTCATCGGCTTGGTGTTCTGGCGGATTATGCCCAGAGTGTCGTAGTAGATATTGTTCACCAGAAGGGCATAGCCCGCCGAGGCGCTCAGCCTCCAGCGCGGGATGTCCAGGCACCCCTGGAGTTTCGTGGTGGATATCTTGTCGAAGTCATTGTCCCACTTGTAGTGGTTCGTGAGCAGATGCTGCTGATAGTATTCGGCTTCCCTCGAACCGGTCTCGAAATGGGCCTTCAGAGTTACGGGGCTTTTCTTGGCGCGGCGGAAAGGGTGGAGGGTCAGTTCGGCATTGGCCGCAAGGCCCTTGTCGTTGAATTCCGCCCCCGCGAAGCTGTAGTCGGCGCCCGCGTCCCAATGCAGGTTGCGCGTCAGGCGGCCCTTGACGCCCGCGTAGGCGAATGCGGTGTTCCACACTTCGTTACCCGGAGCTTTCAGGTAGAGCGCCTCCGGACGATAGAAATTCTGCAGTCTGTAGCCCGCTCCGACGTCGAGCTTGGAGATGATTCCGTCCTCCGACCAGGGCTGCAGACGTATGAACGCCCTGTTCTCCAGTTTCATCACGCGCAGAGAGTCGGCGGTGGAGTTCGGGTTCAGATAGAACTTGTTGTCGAAGAGCGCGTTCCCGTCGCTGCTTGTGGATGAGCTCAGCGCGTCGCTGTAAGTCCTTGTGATGACGGTGTATTCGCTGCTGTGCCCGATGAACGCAGTGGTCACTTCGCTGCTGTCGGCGGCGTCCTTTTTCTTAAGGAAATTGAAAGGGATGCGGTACTGCTGGTCGAGAAACAGCGTGTTCTTCTTTATCTTGCTGGACGCGCCGGAGAGTGCCACCTTGATTTCGCGTGCGTCCACGGTGGTGTCTCGGATCCAGTAATTGTCGAGGATTCCTCCGTTCTCGCTGCGGCTCACCATATTGTAGATGTACCCGGCGTGCATCATATAACGCTTGCCGAGGTAGTTCGCGTTAGCGTAGAAAGTCTTGTTCGTCGTGGACTCGTCGGCGAGGATTCCGTTCCCGCCGAAGCGGTCGTAGCACAGCGTGAAATTGAACTCCGGGTCGATGTTCTGCGTGGTCATCAGGTGGAGATTGTTCGACTCCTTCTGGGTGCCCGTGAGAAGAGTCCCCGTGTAGCTGAGCTCGGTGTACGGGGTCTTCGTGTTATACATCGGCAGGTTTTCCGGATTTACGGTCCAGCTTTCCTGAGCCTGATAGAAGAATACCCGTTCGCGGTTCTCGCGCAGGAAATAATTATAGCTCTGCGCCGGAGAACCCGCCACGCCCAGCCAGGTCGCATTGATGTCCTCGCGCCGGAACTTGTAGTCGCGGAAGTGATGGTTGAAGCTCGTGTCCGGCTCGCTCACTTCCATATCGTGGAAGTCCCGTCCGTGCGTCCAGGTGATGATCCTGCGGTACTGCATACTGTCGGCGAGGAACGGGGTGTCGAGCAGCCGCAGCGTGTTCTTCAGAATGCTGTCCTTGACGTTCTGCAGACTGTCGTGTACGGCCCTGAGACTGTCCATAGCGGCCTTTTTCGCCTGCATCTTCAGATTCGTGTCGTATTTCTTGCGCCCGGCCCTGTCCAGAGAGGCATACCACTGCTCGAAGCGCATCCGTGCGAGAGCCGCCGAATCGGCATAGTACAGCGAATCCAGCATCTTCCAGTCCAGAGTATCGCCTGCGGCGATCAATGTGTCCCTGACCCAGCGGTGGGTGGCGGAGTCCACCAGGGCAGCGTAGTATTTGTATCTGAACGGGTCTGTAAATCTGAGAGAATCGGGAACCTTCACCGTGTCCCGGAAATGGATGATCTCCACGCTGTCCGCCTGCATCTCGAATCCCAGGCTGTCCGCGCTGTGCAGGCTGTCCGCAATCTCCGCCGCGCTCATCCGGAAATCTTCGGCCGTCCAGCCTTTCTTATATGCATCGTGGGGATATATCACAGTATCAGCCACATAGCCTCCACCCGGGCTGAGTCTCAGTCCGTCTGCGGAATATCCTCCGGAAGTGAAGACCCCTGTCAGGGCCGAAACGGTCACCAGGACCGGGAGAACTGATCTGGACAGAAAACTCTTCATAACAACCCACAAAAATACTAATTTTTGATTAATCGCCAAGAATGCTTAATTTTGGCTTTCCTAACGTACCTTTTATGAAACGGCTCGAAGAATTATTCCTTTCCTATACCGGAGTGAAGGCCTCCGAGGTCACTGAGCTTACCTCCTCCGGCAGCAACCGCCGCTATTTCCGGCTCCGGGGGAAAGACATTTCCCTCGTGGGAGTCGTGGGCACGAATCTCGAAGAAAACCGGGCTTTCATCGCCATAGACCGCCATTTTCTCTCCAAGGCCATCCGGGTTCCGCGCGTTCTGGCGGTGAGCGGAGACGGGATGTGCTACATCCAGGAGGACCTGGGGAACGACCAGCTCTACACTCTGGTGTCCGGCGGCCGCGAGAGCGGGGAGTACAGCTCCTACGAGCGGGCGCTTCTGTGCAAGACCATAGAGCAGCTGCCGAAGATCCAGTTCCGGGGCGGCGCGGGTCTGGATTATGACCTGTGCTATCCGGACAGGGAGTTCAACTCCCGTATGGTGATGTTCGACCTGAACTACTTCAAGTACTGTTTCCTCAAGGCTACCGGTCTGGACTTCAATGAAGTACGGCTTCAGGACGATTTCGAGCGCCTGAAGGACGACCTGCTGCGGGATTCGGGGGAGACCTTTATGTACAGGGATTTCCAGGCCCGCAATGTGATGTTCAAGGACGGCGAACCTTATTTCATAGACTTCCAGGGCGGCCGCCGGGGACCCATATACTACGATGTCGCCTCCTTCATCTGGCAGGCCCGCTCCCGCTATCCGGACGACCTTAAAGAGATGTTGACTGAGACTTATCTGCGGGCTCTGAAGGGCTATACGGAAGTGGATGAGGTGCTTTTCTATGAACGCCTGCGCATTTTCGTGCTCTTCCGCACCCTGCAGGTTCTGGGGGCCTACGGCTTCAGAGGCTATTTCGAGAAGAAGCCTCATTTCCTCGGCAGCATCCCTTATGCCCTGAATAACCTGCGCAAGATTCTGAAGACCCCGTTCGAGACCTATCCATACCTTACCGAGGTGCTTGTGAAGCTCACATCGATGCATCAGTTCTACGAGATCGCCGAGGACAAGCGTCTGGAAGTGCGCATCTATTCCTTCGCATATAAGAAGGGCGTTCCGGTCGATGCGACCGGCAACGGCGGAGGCTATGTCTTCGACTGCAGGAGCATAAACAATCCCGGAAAATACGAGCATTTCCGCCAGTTCACGGGACTGGACGCGGAAGTCGTCAAGTTCCTGGAGGACGACGGGGAGGTCTCGGTATTTCTCGACAGCGTGTACAAGCTGGTGGACGCCCACGCCAAGCGCTTCATCGAACGCAAGTTCACCCATCTTCAGGTCTGCTTCGGCTGCACCGGCGGACAGCACCGCTCGGTGTATTGCGCCGAAAGGCTCGCCGAGCACCTTTCCTCGCGCTTCGACGTGAAGGTCACGCTGACGCACCGCGAGCTGGACATAGAGAAGCTGTTTTAGGAAGCCCCGGAGCGAGATTATGAAGGCTGTGATTTTCGCGGCGGGACTCGGAACCCGTCTCAAACCGCTCACCGATACGATGCCCAAGGCTCTCGTCAGCGTGGGAGGGCGGCCCCTGCTGGAGCACGTCCTCACCCGTCTGCAGGCGGCGGGATTCGGGGATTTCATAATCAACGCCTGCCATTTCTCCGATATGATAGCCTCTTATGTGGAGCGCCGCCCGGACAGCGGAGCACACATAAGCCTGTCTGTGGAAAAGGGGGAGCCGCTCGAAACGGGCGGCGGCATTCTCGCGGCACGCGGGAAGATTCTCGCTGCGGGAGGGGACGGATTCCTTGCGCATAATGTCGATATTCTCTCGGACCTGGATTTTTCCTGGTTTCTCTCACAAGTGCGCCCCGACGCCCTTTCCACTCTGCTCGTGAGCGAGCGCCACACGCAGAGATATCTTCTTTTCGATGATGATATGCGCCTCGTGGGCTGGACCAATATCGCTACCGGGCAGGTGCGCAGCCCCTTCCCGGACCTCGACCCCTCCCGCTGCCGCCGTTACGCTTTCGCGGGCATACATTACATTTCCGACCGCATCTTCGACGCTATGGACGCACTCGGTTTCAGCGGACGCTTCTCCATAGTGGACTTCTACCTCGCCGCCGCGAAGGCCTACCCGATTTACGGGGCGGCCCCGGCCTCCCTTAACCTGCTCGATGTCGGCAAGACCGAGTCCCTCGCCGCCGCCGAAGAGTTCGTGAGAGACCGCTCGCTCTGATTACTTATATAGCGGAGTCGGGTAGAGACCCTCGTCGGCGAGCGCCTTGAACTTGGCGACCACGCCCGGACGGTCCTCCTTGAAGGTGACGCCGAACCACTGCGAAGCCGTGCTGAGTACGTCGCACTTGCCCTCGCCGCTCTTGATGATGCAGTCGATGGCGTAAGGGATATAGTACTCCTTTTTCAGCTCGTTTATGTTCTGCTCCAGGAAACTCTCGAAAATCTTCGCGCTCTTGGCGAAGTAGTCGGGAGTGAAGCACCACATATTCATAGAGCAGAGGTCCTTGGAACGCAGCTCCACTTTCTCGCCGGTCACGGAATTCTCGCCCCGGAGCACACCGTCGGAATCGAACTGCACGTTATGATGCTCCACCACGTCGGTCAGATGCTGAGCCTCGTCATAGTGGCAGATGCCGCGGGACACGCCGCCGCTCTCGCTGAGAGTATGGTCCAGCTCGAAACCCACGATGGCATAGACATTCTCGGAGTTCTCGTGCTCGCGGCACCACTGCCCCGCAATGCGGAAAGAGTCCCTGCCGTAGAAATCGTCCCCGTTTATGACCACGAAAGGCTCGTGGATCACGTCCCTGGCCATAAGCACGGCGTGCGCGGTGCCCCAAGGCTTCTGCCGCTCCGGGTTCAGAGTGAAGCGGGCGGGGATTCTGTCCAGCTCCTGCGTCACGAATTCGAACTGGAGACGCTCGCCGTCAGGGCAGAGGACGTGGCTGTATTTTTCTTTCACCGTCTGTTCGAACTGCTCGCGGAAATATTCGCGGACTATGTAAACCACCTTGCCGAAGCCGGCGTGTACGGCATCGTAGATAGAATAATCTATGATGGTTTCTCCGCTCGGACCGAGTCCGTCCATCTGTTTCAGTCCGCCATAGCGGCTGCCCATTCCGGCAGCCAATACAAGAAGTGCAGGTTTCATCTTTATTATCGGTTAAATAGTCAAAGTCCGCAAAATTAACTATTTTTGCAGAAACGTCTTTACGCTTTATGGGGAAATTTTCACGGATATGGGACCGCAGCCGGGACGGCAGCCATAGGGAAGAGAGGTCTTTCCTGAGGTGGGTGCTGCTTACTTCGCTGATTTTCATTCTCGCCGTCTGCCTCAAGCACGACAATGTCTTCCGCTGGATCGGGGCCGGGGCCACCGCCCGCAGCCAGGAAAAGCAGATGGTCTATTACAGGCGGAACATAGAGCGGCTCGAAAAGGAAGTGGAGGCCCTGAACGGCGACCGCGACACTCTGGAGAAGTTCGCCCGCGAGAAGTTCTATTTCGCGGCTCCCGGAGAAGATGTTTACATAGTGACTCCTGAAAAATAAACACCGATGGCCAGAAGAAAAGTCCGCCGCAACTACGATTTCCTTTCGAAATACTCCTATTACACCCCGGGCCTGAAGGGGATGTTCACTCTGCTCTGCCTTATGCTGGCAGGAACACTGCTCGGAAACTGCGTTATGCTGGTCTGCCTGAGTTTCCCCGGCGGCGAACAGTTCACGGCCGAGTACGGAATGCTCCTCTCCTATCCCGTTATGTTCGTGCCCGCGATGATATACGCTTCACTTAAAAGCAGTTCGGCCGCCCTCTTCGAGGAGGGCTACGCCCTCGACAGGGGCAGGTTCTCTCCCGTCGGAGCGCTTATGTGCTGCCTTATGGCCATACTTGGCACTCTGGCCTCTTCCATAGTAGCTGACGGGGCCGTGGGCTTGCTTCCTCCTATGCCGGAATGGCTGGAGCAGGCACTCGATTCTCTGGTGAAGGGAAAACTGTGGGTGAACTTCCTCTGCGCGTCCATAATGGCTCCGATATTCGAGGAGTGGCTATGCAGGGGGATGGTGCTCAGAGGCCTGCTGAACTACAGGCGCAGGGACAGGGCCGGGAATGGGGTGCGCGGCCTTAAGCCTTCCGTAGCCATCATCATCTCCGCCGCCTTCTTCGCCCTGATACACGCGAACCCTTGGCAGGCCATCGTGGCCTTCTCTCTCGGCTGCCTCTTCGGCTATGTCTATTACCGGACCGGCTCGCTGAAACTCACTATGCTGATGCACTTTACGAATAACACTTTCGCCCTGCTGTGCAGCAATCTTCCGGCTTTCGAGGAGCTCGACAGCTGGGCGCAGCTGCTCGGCACCGGCAGATACCTCGTGCTCTGCGCCGCCTGCATACTGATGATCGTCGTGGCGGTGCGCACTTTCAGCAAGATAGCTCTGCTCCGCCCGCAGGGAAACTGCGCCATCCTCGAAGAGCAGAACTGAGAGAGTCTGAGAAAGGCTCCCGCTTTTAGTGATTCTATAAAAATAACTTACAGAAGCAACAGCAGGGCGATGGAATAAAGACAGATGCCCTGAAAGCGGATGCGCCCCCGGCTGCTCCGGGTCATAGAATACTCCAGAGGAGCTTTCTCGGAGATGCTCTCCCACTTGTCCGCGGACGGCATATTCTTCTTCGCCCATTTCGCGATGATGTCCGCATCGTGCAGCCAGGTCACTCCTCCGTTCGAGCGGTTCAGCGTCATAAGAGTCTTCCTGTCAGCCGAAAACGCCATATCCGCCAGATCCGGCGGAGCTGCCTGGATATCGTTCAGAAGCAGCACGGGGGTCATTCCGGAAAGCTGCACTGTCATAAAGAAATCCGAAATCCTTCCCCAGTCCTCCGCTCCGAGCTTCTCGGGCGAATAAGCGGAAACTGCCACCACATCCCCGTCCGTAAGCAGGTCAGTCTCGTATTCTCCCTCCGCATTGCGTATATGCAGCTGCACGGGCGAACTCGCATACCTGTCCTGGTGCAGGCGGTTCAGAGTCTTGCCGATGAGTCTCCAGCTCTTGTCGGGAAGCCTGTCCTGCGAGAACATCCCCCTCTGAGCATTCTTCTCATATATGAAGAGCGTGTCCCGCAGGTCGTTCAGCTCCACATCGTCATTCTCGTCGGCGAGCGCCGCGCCAGGAGAGAAAGGCGTGAAATCCACATAAGGCAGACTTGTGAGCGAAGTGTAGCCGAGAATGAGCACCGCTCCCGCGGTCAATGCGAAGGCGACCGCTTTGCCTTTCCGCTTCTCCCCGTCCAGGTCCTTCACCGGCAGAAACGCACCCGCCGCCAGAGCGCAGAGCAGCAGATTCTTCACCAGCGACTGCAGATGCGTAAGGTGGAACGCCTCGCCGAAACAGCCGCAGTCCATAGCCGGGTTGAAGATGACCAGCGCGACCGTCACGAGCGTGAAGAAAGCGATAAGCGCACTCGTCAGAGCCGCGACAGCCTTTTTCCACAGGCCTGCGGCCAATGCAGCCCCGCACAGCGCCTCCGTGAGGCTGAGGATCATCCCGACCGCTTTCGAGGCCGGAATCAGAAAAGGAAGCCCGAAAAAGCTGAAATACTCCTTTACTATGAGCGAAGTCCCCACGGGGTCCTGGAGTTTCAGCACTCCGGACATAAGGAAGGCAAGCCCGATGACTATGGCGCAAAAGCGATGGAGAATCTGGCGGAATGATTTCATTTTCAGTTATTTGTCAAAGTTGAATTTCTTCTTTACCACATCCAGGAGCCTGGCGGAGATGACATCCTTGTGAGCCATACGCCCGTCTTCTCCGCTGCAGTCCACCACTGTGAAATTGCTGTCCCTGCCATGCTGTTCAAGGTACATCTCGCGCACCCTCCTCTGGAAGCTGATATCTGCCTCGTGTATGTCCCTGCCGCCTTCGAGATAGTCCCTGTCATCTCCCTGTCTCTGAGAATGCAGATTCGATTCCACGAAAGATATCGGCACGTCCATAAAAATGTTGAGGTCCGGACGCGGGAGACCGAAGTCCCCGAATTCCGTCCGCAGAATCCAGTCGCGGAGCCTTTCGGCTTCGGACTTGTCCCGGACCTTGGCGCACTGGTAGGCTATGTTCGAATAGACATAGCGGTCCAGAAGCACGCAGACTCCCCGGTCGAGCTTTTCCCTGAGCATAGGCGCAGCCCCGTGCCTGTCTTCCGCGTAGAGCAGAGCCACCAGCTGAGGATGCACCGACTCCATACTTCCGAAGTCCCCGCGCAGAAAGCGGCTGATCAGCTCCCCATAGACGGGAGCGTCATATCGCGGGAAATGGATGTGCTCCAGAGCGGGGCATTTCTGCCCGAGATACTCTCCGAGCCGTTTCAGCTGAGTGGATTTTCCCGCTCCGTCCAGTCCTTCCAGTACTACAAGCATATCCCGGTATCTTTAGAAACTCTTTTGTGATAATTTTCCCCCTTTTTCTTTCCGAAAGGGGACAATCACGCAAAGATACCATTTTTTATGTACTTTTGGGATGTGTATTTCATATTTCAGCAACGATGAAAAAAGCGGACAGAAACATAAAGGTGATGGGAATAGTGAATCTGACCCCGGATTCCTATTTCGCGCCGAGCCGGGCGGCTTCGACTCGGGCATTTCTGCATAGGGTAGAGACTCTTCTGGATGAGGGGGCGGACATCATAGACGTAGGGGCCGTCTCCACCAGGCCCGGAGCGGCGCCGGTGACGGTGGAGGAGGAATGGGGAAGGATAGCCGCGGCATTGGACGCCTTCGCGAAGGCGTTCCCGGGGACAGCTCTGAGCGTGGACACGACCAGCGCGGAAATTGTCTCCCGCTGCTGCGAGGTGCTCGGGAGGGGGATAGTCGTGAACGACATTTCCGCCGGGGAGGACGATGAGCGGATGCTCGGACTCGTCGGACGGCTGGGTCTGCGCTACGTCGCTATGCACAAAAGGGGGGATCCGCGCTCGATGCAGTCGCTCTGCGACTACGATGACGTGACGGAGGACGTACTGCGGTATTTCGAGGATTTCGGCCGGAGAGCGGCTGCGGAGGGGGTGGAGGACTGGATTCTCGACCCGGGCTTCGGCTTCGCCAAGAGCGTGGAGCAGAACTATGAGCTGCTGCGCTCGCTGGACCGCTTCGGGGCGACAGGACGCGAACTGCTTATCGGCATCTCGCGAAAGAGCTTCATATATAAGCCATTGGGCCTTGGTCCGGAGGATGTGCTCGACCAGACGCAGGCCCTGCACCTCGAAGCTCTCAGGCTGGGTGCGGACATTCTGCGCGTGCACGACGTGGCTTCGGCGTGCCGCACCGTGAAAATCTACAGGATGCTGGAAGGCAATTCCTGAAAACCGCCTTGCCGGCCCCCGGAAGGCAATTCCTGAAATTACGGGGCCTTCACCTCGAGGCCCGGGTCGAAGGACGGGATGTGCAGAATCTCGACTTTGAAGAGGTTCCTGCGGTGCAGGCTGTCGATTTTCTCTTTAGTCTTCAGGTCTTCGCAGACGCCCTCGCGGATGTAGCGGTCGAGGGTCTCGTAGGTGAAGCCGAGCTTCTGCTCGTCCGAGCAGGAATGCGGCAGCCCGTCGTCCGGAATCTTGTCCACCCAGACTGACGGCACGCCCAGAGCGTGGCCGATTCCGCGCACTTCGCGTACGCAGAGCTTGCCGAGAGGGGAGAATGATCCTGACGCGTCGCCGTAGAGAGTGGCGTAGCCGATGTAGTCTTCGCTGAGGTTACAGGTGTTCGCCACCATACCGTTCAGGGTCTGGGCCACCGCGTAGAGCACGGTCATACGGATGCGCGGAGGGATGTTCTGCTCAGTCTGCACGCTGAAACCGTTTCCGCAGACGCTGCTGCCCAGCGCGTTGAATTCGGCGTCAATCCTGCCTATCGGCAGACACAGATGACGTATCCCCAGATGGGCGCAGATTTCATCCGCCTCGTTTATGCTCTGGCCGTGAGCCGGCATCGCCACTCCGATTACCCTGTCTCTGCCCAGAGCCTCGGCGCAGAGAGCTGCGCATACTGTGCTGTCCTTGCCGCCGCTCATTCCGATGACGGCGCTGCACTCCGGTCCGAAAGGGGCGAACCACTCCCGGATCCACGCTATGCAGTTTTGCGCTAAAACATTGTAGTTCATATCTTCTTTATTTCTCCGTCTGCAAAAATAGGAACTCCCCGAGAAAAAGCCGGCACTTCCGGGCGTCTTTTTGGAGTCCCGAATCCGTTTTTTTGATATTTTTGCAGAAACTGATCCGGAAGGCGTTCTGAACTGGTAACGGCTTTCCGCTAATTTTCCCCGGAATATGAGTGCAGACAGCCCGCTTCTTATGCGCTGCAGGATCCGCCGGATTCTGCTCGTGTGCAACAATTACGACAGCTATTCTCTTGAAGAAGACGGACATATCGAAGAGCAGATAACCCGCGAGTATGCCGACCTGAACCTGAGCAACCCCCCGTCCTTCGAACGGGTGGAAAGCACGGTCGAGGCCTATGCTCTCGTGGAGAGCGGAGAGACTTTCGACCTGATAGTCACTATGTACAATGTCGGCGAGATGGACGTGTTCGAATTCTCCCGCAAGGTGAAGGCCCTGCAGCCGTCCACACCGATAGTGCTGCTGTCGTCTTTCTCGAAAGTCATCTACAGCCGTATATATGAGCGGGACCGCTCCTGCATAGACTTCATCTTCTGCTGGAAAAGCAGCACTGATCTCATAATCGCCATCATCAAGCTCCTCGAGGACAAGATGAACGCCGAGTATGATATGGCTCAGGGAGTGAGGGCCATACTACTCATCGAGGACTCCGTCCGCTACTATTCGACCTATCTGCCCCTGCTGTACAAACTGGTGCTCCAGCAGAACATCGCTTCCCTGAGCGACACCCTGAACGAAAAGCAGAAAACCCTCTTCAAGCGTTCGCGGCCGAAGATTCTGATGGCGACCTGCTACGACGAGGCGGAGGAAATCTACCGGAAGTACAAGTCGAATATTCTGGGCGTCATCTCCGACATAGGCTTCGTGCTCCACAAGGGCGACCGCTCGAAGGACGAGAAGAGCGACGCCGGCGTGGATTTCTGCTCTCTCGTGAAGAAGGACAACCCCCGTATGCCTTTCCTTATGCAGTCTTCGCAGGAGAGTATGCGTGCGGTCGCGCACAGCCTCGGGGTGGGCTTCGTGCTGAAGTCCTCGAAGACCCTCACCCACGATCTGAGCGAGTACATAGGCAAGTATTTCGGTTTCGGGGACTTCGTCGCCACCGACCCCGATACGGGGGAGGAAATCGGGCGCGCACGGAATCTGTATGAGTTCGAGAAACTGCTCGGGACTCTCTCGGTCCGCGCTTTCCGCAGCCTCGCGGACCAGGATTACATCTCGCACTGGCTTTACGGCCGGGGCTTCTTCGCGCTCGGAAACATATTCCGCCCCATCCGCATCACGGACGACTCGGAGGTGGATACCGTGCGGCAGATGAATCTGCGGGCCATCAGGGAATTCCGCATTTCGCTGGGCCTGGGCGTCGTGGCGGAGTTCGACCCCTCGACCTATAACGACGCCCTCCGCTTCACCCGTCTGGGGAGCGGCTCTATGGGAGGCAAGGCCCGCGGGCTGGCCTTCCTTAACCATATACTTCAGAAATACGATCTTTTCGACAGATGGGAGGGCGTGAGAGTGATGGTCCCCCGGACTCTCGTCGTGACCACCGAATATTTCGACCGCTTCATCCTCGAGAACGGCCTTCAGTATGTCATCAATTCCGACATCTCCGATGCGGAGCTTCTCTCGGAGTTTGTGGCTTCTACGCTGCCGCAGGAGCTTTCTGCGGCGCTGCGCGTTTTTCTGCACCACACCCACAAGCCTCTTGCGATACGCTCCTCCTCGAAGCTGGAAGATTCCTACTATCAGCCCTTCGCCGGAGTCTATTCGACCTATATGATTCCGCATACGGAGAATGTGGACCAGGAGCTGCGGCTGCTTTCGAAGGCGATAAAGAGCGTCTATGCCTCGGTCTATTTCGCCGCTTCCCGCGCATATATCACGGCGACTTCGAACGTGCTCTCGGAGGAGAAGATGGCGATAGTCATACAGGAGGTGTGCGGCAGCGAGGACTGCGGTCGCTATTTCCCGACGCTCTCCGGCGTGGCGCGTTCGCTGAACTTCTATCCCGTGGGCTACGAGGAGGCGGAGGACGGAGTGGTGAAATTGGCCTTCGGCCTCGGAAAAGCGGTTGTGGACGGAGAGCAGGTGCTGCGCTTCGTGCCGGCCTATCCGAAGAAGGTCATACAGACTTCCACGCCCGAGCTGACGATGCGCGACACCCAGCAGGTGATGTACGCTCTGGATCTGCAGCCCGACAAGTTCAAGACTTCCGTGGACGATGCCGTGAATCTGGAACGCATTCCGATAAGCGGTTGCGGCGACTTCCGCAGTTTCGCCCGAGTCGCTTCGACCTGGGATCGGGAGAGTATGCGTATGAGCGACTCTCCGTTCGCGGAGGGACCGAAGTACGTGACCTTCTCGCACATACTGAATTACGGCACTTTTCCCCTCGCTCCGATTCTGCAGGAGCTTCTGAATGTGGCCCGGCGTGAGATGCGCTGCGACATCGAGATGGAATTCGCCGCCGACCTGGACCGTCCGAAAGGGGAGGCTTCCGTTTTCAACGTCCTGCAGATACGTCCCATCTCGTCGGACACCAGGGATGAGGCGGTGGACTGGAGCAAGGTGGACACGCAAGGGGCTTTCCTCACGAGCGGCAGTGCGCTCGGGACAGGCTGGGTCGAGGATGTGCGCGACCTGATATATCTGAGGGCGGAGAATTTCGACGTGCTCAGGACTCAGGAGATCGCGGACGAGCTTACCGCGCTCAACGACCGCCTGCGCACCCGTGGTCGCGGCTATGCGCTGATAGGCTACGGCCGCTGGGGTTCGAGCATCCCGTCGCTCGGCGTTCCCGTCAGCTGGAGCGACATCTCCGAGGCGCGTGTCATCGTGGAATGCTGTCTGGAGAACTTCCGCGTGGATCCGAGCCAGGGCACGCATTTCTTCCAGAATATGACTTCGTTCAATGTCGGCTATGTGAACGTGAATCCGTTCGTGCGAGAGGGCGACAAGCTCGACTTCGCGGCACTCGATGCCCTTGCTGCCGAGGAGCAGACGCATTGGCTGCGCCTGCTGCATTTCGAAAAGCCTCTGCGCATCTGCGTGGACGGACGGGGGAACCGCGCCCTTTTCGCCGTATGACCTTTCGCGCACACTCCGGCATCTGACCGGGTAAGATGCCTCCGGCTGCCGTGGAGCCTTAATTAAGGGGGGGGGATACGGAAAAGCGGCTGATAATCGAAAGATTATCAGCCGCTTTCTCTGCGCGGAAAGACAGGGATTCGAACCCTGGAACCGCTTTGGGCGGTCACACGCTTTCCAGACGTGCCTCTTCAGCCACTCGAGCATCTTTCCATCGGGACTGCAAAGATAAGCATTCCGTCGGTAAATGCAAGCGTGAGGCCTCAAAAAATGACAGGCAAAAGCGTCAGGTTATTTTTTATATCATCACGTAAACCAGGTGATGGCGACAGAGAGATACCAGGTCGTACAGGTGGCGACGTGCTTTCTGTCCCAGAAGTCCCACTTGAGTGTCACCTTGTCCCCGAAGGCGTTTTTCACGGCCTCGGAATTGGCGCAAGGCACGATGTCATCGCTCTTGCTGGCGTAAAGATGGATCTGATGCTTCGGTGTCCATCCGACGGTCAGGTTGTTCTTCTCCAGACACTCGAAGAATGCCTTGCAGAGGTCCGACTTCTTGTCGAGAGCCTTGGCGCTGAGGATGTCCGAAAGCAGGGGATTCTGCGTGCCGAGAAGTTCCTTCATTTTATTGTTGAGCTGTTCGGTATTATGTTTCTTCCCCGCGAGGATGGCATCGACATCGTCCTTGATCTTAAGGTATTTCTCACTGTAGAATTCCTCCTCCTTGAAGCCGGACAGTATCTCCGGGTAACTTGCGATCATAGACTTGATGGTCATCGGGATGGCTCCTATGTATGCTGTCTTGCCCCACTCGTAGTAAGTGTTCATAGTGAGGGCCGGGTCGTAGGCGCCGCAGCAGCAGTAGGAGTAGTCGAAACGCCACTCTTTCGCGAGATCATCGTGGGTGTCGAAATATTTGTGCACCGCAAGGGCGTTGCTCGCCCCCTGGGATGCGCCCAGAACATAGAGCTTCCAGTCATCTTCCAGAGTGCCGGAACCGTTCCTCTTCCAGGCTTCGACGGCGGCTTTCAGAGCGTCGATGGAGTTGATGGCCGCGATTTCGTGATTCAGATACGGATGCACCCTGTCTTTGGTGGCGCCGTAGCCGATATAGTCGGGCATCACGAGCAGGTTGTCTCCGGTGACAAGGCAGCAGTCGGTGGAACCGTCCACTGAAGGACATTCGTCATTCGAGGTGATGGTATAGTGTTCGAGAAGGTAGATGTTGTCCGGATCCATATGGTGAATGCCGAAGAACCAGTATCCGCCCCAGGCCACTCTGCCGGAAAGTACGATTTCCTCCCCGTCCAGATCCGTGCTGAAGTATTTGAAGTCACAGGAGATATACATAAGCGCCAGGCCGTTGGTGCCATATTCCTCCTGGAGTGCGGCTTCCTTTTCCCTGGCGAGCTTGAGGAACTGTTCGCGCGCCTCCGCCATCGTCTCGTCGGCATTGGACCCCTCGGGTCCGAAAACCTTGTCCGCCATCTCGTCGGCAGTGTAGTACTGGATGTCGCTCACTTCGACCAGATTGTTCTTTTCCTCGGGAGTGTCCGGGCCGTCTTTCGAACAGGATGAGAAAACGGCCATTCCTGCCGCTGCGGACAGGAGTAAAAGCAGATAGTGAATCTTTTTCATTTTTTATGAATCAATTTGGTGTTTGTATAAGTCAATCGGCTTGGAATAAAAACTCTTCGGGACTCGTCTTGCAGAGATTTCCGAACAGATATGAATTCTCCACATAGACGTGAGATCCGAGAGTATGTGTATAAAGGTACTCGTAGAGTTCCTTGTAGGTCTGGCCGGGATTGGCGGAAAGCGTGGTGACGAGATTGTTCGAGAAGCGGTCGCTCATCCACAGGTTGAGTTCGTAAGAGTGGAAGTCGGCGAATGAGGATTCGCCCGCGCCCGCGCTCGCGATGCTGAGGACTCCGGGTATTCCCTCGGCCTGTACCGCCATATTGCGCGAATAGCAGGGTTCGAGCAGCAGGAGCATCTTGCGGTAGCGCCGGGCGGAGAACATCTCATTGAGAACCTCCTGAAAGTCGCTGTCCGAGAAGACCCCTTCCGAGTCGCGCCAGATGAAACCGTTCGGCGTTCTGCCTCTCGCGAAACAGCCGTGGCCGCTCCAGAAGAGCAGCACATTGGTATTCTCCGAAGAGTCCAGCACCCTCGGCAGGTGCGCACTGCTCCTGCCGAGCAATATGTCGGATACATCGCTGACACTCAGCGTGTCGGTGCTGTAGTCGATGACCGCTCCCCGGTAGAGGTCTTCTCCGTAGGTGGAGCAGCGGACCTCGCCCGGAAACGCGTTCTTCGGGTTGTCCGCGAGTTCGTCGGAGACGATGAGAATGATGTGGTCGTCGTCCCAGCCGTTGCGCTTGAGCATACGGTAAACATTGAGCACGTCTGCCTGATGCCGGTAGTTGGCCCAGCCGCTCGACCCCTGCACGAGTATCGCCCGGCTGTCTTCAAGCTCTCCGTAACTGACGGGACTGTCCTCGTCCTCGATGTCCTCCATCACCCTGACTTTCCAGTTCCAGGATGCGAGGGTGGAGGCGATGCGCTTGCTGCCGTCGCTGCTCATATAGTCGAGGGTGATCAGCTTGCCCTCGTACACCATCCAGTGTACATAGGTGCTCTGCACGAGGCTCGTGCAGGCTTCGCTGTCGAAGCGCAGGACTCCGCTCGCGCCGACCAGCTTGACATAGTCTCCGCCGCCCGAGAGCAGGGCCAGCAGAGAGCGCATACCGAGCTCGCTCCATATCGGATACGCTTCCTCCCCGAGGGAGGTAATCTGACGGATTATCTCGTTGGGGTCCGTGTCCTGCGCGAGGTGGTTCTTGACGAATGCCGTGATGCCGGCGAGCAGCAGGGCGTCGTAAACCTGGGCCTCTGCTCCGGCGGGGGAGTAGCCGTACTTCTCTTCATAGGCTATCTGGAAGCCCGTGGTGGGGTCGGCGTATTGGGCCACGCCCTCCGCACCCTCGGCCAGCTCTCCCATCTGCAGCAGATAGGTGGAGAGAGCCCCGTTGGAGAAGAGGATGCGCGGGGTCTTGTCCGAGAGCCGCCTGCGCTCTTCGAGCACGGTCTGCGCGTCCTTCGCCGAGTTTGCTGCGCAGATGAGGCAGTCCACACCGGATTTCAGAGCGTCCGCGGCCCGGTCCGCGAGGTCATCAGTATATTGGTATATGTTCTCCGCTGAAAGTTCCAGCCCCAGTTCGGTGGCGAGGAACGGTACCCATTCGTAGAATGTCTGCCCGTATTCATCGTCCGGAGTGAGCAGGGCGATGCTTTTCGCGCCCGACTCCCAGGCCTTTGCCAGCAGAACCTCGCTCTGGCTGACGTCGGTCTCGCAGAGCGACCAGAGGAAAGGCTTCTCGGCCTTGTCGCCCGACTTGGTGACGGCATAGCGGCGGATGATGTTCTCGCTGCTTGCTCCCGGCACGATCATAGGCTTGCGGGTGGATTTGCAGGCACGCGCCATCACATCCACATTGCCGTTGCGCAGGGGCCCTACGACAAGCAGCAGGTCTTCGCGGAGGGCGAGCGCGGAGGAAAGGGAGTCCAGGTCCACTCCGTCCTCGTCGTACCATTCTATATTGAGGTCCACTCCGAGAGTGTCCCCGCTCTCGCACAGATACCTCTGCGCCTTGCGCATATTGTAGAGCGCACTGCCGGCGATAGTCTCCAGATGCGCCGCATATTCCCCGCTCTCGTACATAGGCAGGACCACGGCGATGTTATATGGAGTCGTCTTGTACTTCGAGACATACTCTATTCTGTCGTCCTCCCTGATGCAGGCGGAGAGCAGGCACACTGCAAGTGCGCCCAATGCCGGAAGAATTCTAAAGCCCCGCATATTTCCGCTCCTCCTCCAGCGCCTTGTCGTAATATCTGCCGGCGAGGGCCGTCAGACGCTCATCGAAAGAGTCCGAGACCACCAGCTCCGAATAACCCGAGGAGAGGTCGAGCACCTGGTGTGAAGGCATTTCCACGCCTCCCCACCAGTCGCATATCCAGTCCTGCACCGCGTCGCCGATATGTTTGACGATGGAGAACGGCACTCTCGGGGAGTAGAGCTGCATATCGCAGTCCACCCCGAGGGTGTAGAAACTTCCGGGGTTCTCCCTGTTGTAGCGGAAGAATCCCTGGGCGGTGCCCCCGCAGAGAGGAAGCACCAGGTCGAACTTCCCGTCCAGGGAGTAGGACATCTTGTAGGCGGTCGAAGCGTCGTCGAAGCCGCCCGTGGTCTGCGAGAAGCAGATGGAGGTAAGCTCGGAACCGCTTCCGCTGTCTTCGATCGCGGCGGAGAAGCCTCCGGTCATACCGTCCAGCCCCGGAATGTCGGGATTCGCGCTTGCTATCAATATTTCATCCACATCGTCCAGACCGTCCGCCACGAGCCTTCCCGCCTGATAGTAAATACCGTATTGGAGGATTTTCAGGGTATGTGCCGGCAGGGTCGTGTCATCTGACTCGGTGAGCAGGAAATCCACGTTGGACGCCCGCGTGAGCAGGGCGTCGTAACGGTGGAGCAGCGGCTCCAGGCTGTCGTTCGCAAGGATTATCAGCGCTCTGCGCTCAGGTTCCTCATTCTGCATATAGTCGAGCATATACTCGATGGTGGAAACTGCTTTCAGAGTATCCGAAGGAAGCTCCACGAGCGAAAACAGAAGGCCGCAGTCCTGCGCCCCTCTCACCGCGCCCCGGTACATATCATCCATATAGCCGACATCTCCCAGAGCCCCTTTGCGCGTCACGAAATAGACCAGGTCCGGCAGCTCCTTGTCCTCGTCGGGGTCGATATATATGACATTTCCCTCTTTCCTGCAGGAAAGGAGGGAAAGCAGCAGCGACAAAACTGTGACGACTCTTCGGCAGAATTTCATTCGGCAATATTAAAATCTTGCAAAGGTATATAATTTTACGGATAATACCAAAAATCGCCCTCCGGGATGACGGACTGCAAGTGATTCCCGAAAAAAAAACTTGCCGACTTCTTTTTTCATCATCACCAAGATGTTGCACGGACGGAAAACTTTGCATAACTTTGCACGCTTTTTCCCGGAAAGGGGAGAAGAGGGTTTATTCATCAACTAAATTTTTTGCACGATGGCTGAATATTTAATGCCTGAAAAGAAGCAAGAGATTTTCGCTAAGTACGGAAAGTCTAATAAGGACACCGGCTCACCTGAGAGTCAAGTTGCTCTATTTTCCTACCGTATCAAGCACCTTACCGAGCACGTCAAGAAGAATAAGAAGGACGTGGTGACACGCCGTTCGCTTCTTCGCCTCGTAGGTAAGAGACGTCAGATTCTGGACTACCTCCAGAAGGTCGACATCGCTAGATACAGAAGCATCGTCAAGGAGCTCGGTCTCCGTCGATAACAGGATAGGAAAGCGTTGGGGATGGTCTCCGCAGGAGCCATCCCTTTTTTTGCTGAAAAGACGTTAAGGAAAAAATAATGAACATCATCAGAAAAAGCATCTCCCTCGCGGATGGCCGCGTGATTGAGATTGAGACCGGAAAGCTGGCCAAGCAGGCCGCCGGTTCAGCTGTAGTCAAGATGGGAGGCACAATGCTCCTCGCCACCGTGACTGCTGCGGAAGAAGTCAAGGAAGGCACGGACTTTATGCCTCTTACCGTTGACTACAAGGAAAAGTATTATTCAGCCGGACGTTTCCCGGGCGGATTTATGAAGAGGGAGGGCAAGTCCTCAGACTACGAAGTCCTCATCTCCCGCCTCATCGACCGTCCCATCAGACCTCTCTGGCCGGATGATTTCCACCTCGAGGTCTTCGTGAACGTAACCCTCATCAGCGCGGAGAAAGACACTCAGCCCGATGCGCTTGCCGGTCTGGCGGCATCCTGCGCCCTCGCCACTTCCGACCTCCCGTTCGGAGGCCCGATTTCCGAAGTGAGGGTAAGCCGCATAAACGGCGAATTCGTCATCAACCCTACCTTCTCCCAGATGAATGACAGCGACCTCGAACTTATGGTCGCGGCCACCGAGGAGAACATTATGATGGTGGAGGGCGAGATGAAGGAGGTCAGCGAGGCGGATATGCTCGAGGCCATCAAGTTCGCCCACGAGGAGATAAAGAAGCACTGCCGCGTCCAGAAGGAGCTTATGCACGAGCTCGGAACTGACGTGAACAAGAGGGACTACCCTCACGATGTCGAGGATGAGAATCTCAAGAAGAGCGTCCACGAGTTCTGCTATGACAAGTGCTACGCCCTCGCCAAGAGCGCGAAGCCTAAGAAGGAGCGCGAGGCCGGCTTCAAGGCCATCCTCGAGGAGTTCATCGCCACGATACCGGAGCCTCAGAACGAGGCGGAGAAGGAAGAGTACGCGCTCAAGTGCACTCTTGCCGGCCGCTACTACCATCAGGAGGAGAAGGACGCGATGCGCAATATGATTCTCGACGAGGGCGTCCGTCTCGACGGACGCGTATGCAATCAGGTCCGTCCGATCTGGTGCGAGGTCGATTACCTCCCTTGCGCCCACGGTTCAGCCATCTTCACCAGAGGCGAAACCCAGTCTCTGGCTACCGTCACCCTCGGTACCAAGATGGATATGAAAGAGACTGACGAAGTTCTGATCCAGGGAGACCAGCAGTTCGTCCTCCATTATAATTTCCCTCCGTTCGCCACCGGTGAAGCCAAGCCTCAGAGAGGAGTCGGCCGCCGTGAGATCGGCCACGGAAACCTCGCGATGCGCGCCCTCAAGCCTGTGGTTCCGCTCGCTCCGGAGAATCCGTACGCTGTCCGCGTCGTTTCGGACATCCTCGAATCGAACGGCTCTTCCTCTATGGCATCCGTCTGCGGAGGCTGCCTCGCCCTTATGGACGCGGGCGTGAAGATAAAGAAGCCGGTAGCCGGTGTCGCGATGGGTCTCATCACAGACGCCGAGCGTCCTAACGATCGCTACGCCATCCTTACCGACATCCTCGGAGACGAGGACCACCTCGGAGATATGGACTTCAAGGTGACGGGCACAGCCGACGGCATCACCGCTACCCAGATGGACATCAAGGTGGACGGCCTCTCCTATGAGGTTCTCGCCAAGGCTCTCGAGCAGGCACGCCAGGGCCGTATGCACATTATGGGCGAGATGATGAAGACCATCAGCGAGCCGCGTGAGGATTACAAGCCTTTCGTTCCGCGCATCGAGCAGCTCCGCATCGCCGCCGAGTTCATCGGGGCGGTCATCGGCAAGGGAGGCGAGACCATCCAGAAGATCCAGAAGGAGACAGGCACCGTCATCACCATCACCGAGGAGCCTATACCGGGCACGAATATGACCGAAGGCGTGGTGGATGTCGCCTCCGACAACAAGGAGAATATGCAGAAGGCTCTCGAATGGATCAAGGGCATCTGCGCAGTTCCGGAGGTCGGCCAGACATATCACGGCAAGGTCGTTTCTATCCTCGAATTCGGAGCTTTCGTGGAGATCCTTCCGGGCAAGGAAGGTCTGCTGCACGTTTCCGAAATCGCCTGGAACAAGACCGAGAATGTCGAGGATGTGCTTTCTGTCGGCGACGAGATCGATGTCAAGCTGCTTGAGATTGATGCCAAGACCGGCAAGATGCGTCTTTCTATGCGCGCTCTGACCGAGAAGCCTGAAGGTTATGTGGAGCCTAAGCCGCGTATGAACGGCAACGGTTCGCGTCGTGACGGCGACCGTCGTGATGACCGCAGGTCGGGCCACGGTGACAGAGGTCCGCGCCGCGAGGACCGCAGAGATTCCGACCGCCGTGACCGCAGAGGCGATTCAGACCGCCGCGAGCATCGTGACGGCGAGCGCCGCGACTTCCGCCGTCCTCGTCCTCAGGCAGACGGGGAGAACGCCGCGCCGGAGGCTCCGAAGCACGACGAGGTATTCTAGCCTGAGGCGTCTTCCGCAGTGCGCGGAGGCGTGTCAAAGAAAAAATATTGGACGGCCGCGTCTTCGCGAGCCGTCCAATTTCGCTTTGAAGGTTTCTTAGCTCCTTCTCCGGCGTGGGCCGCGTCAATTGAATAATTTTTAATTATCTTTGCAGCCGCGATTGAGGTATGGTGTAATGGCAGCACTTGGGATTTTGGTTCCCCCAGTCCAGGTTCGAATCCTGGTACCTCAACAAAAATCGGCTATACAGTTGTCTGAAAGGCATATAGGGGCAAAACAAGGGGCAAGAATCATTGCGGTTCTTGCCCCTCTTTTTTTTCAGAAATCGTATCTCACTCCCTCCGACTCGGCTGCTATCAGCGCCGGAGCATCTTGGATTTCCCCTTCTCTCTCCATATCCCTTTACTCTCCATTCCCCGGTGGGGCTATGCGGCAGCGTGAGAGCCGCGAGGCGACGAGGGAGTCGAGGATGCCGGCCTCCGCCAGAGCCTTGACGCTCAGCTCTTCCGGGCTGTGGTTCTCGCGGAAAAGCACGATGCTGCGGGCGATGGCCCGGCTGCCGATGTAAGGGTGCTCCGCGAGCTGCTCCGGCGGCAATGTCCATAGTGCGTAAGGCTCCGCTTCTCCGACAGTTATGAGGTCCGCCAGACCCCTGAACCTTTCCTCATCGAAATTCTTCAGGTCCATAAGCTGCTCCGGATAGGAATAGCCCTGCAGCCTCTGCCGATACTCCACCATTTTAGATGCATAATAGGCCCCGATGCCCGGCAGAGCGTCGAAAGCTGCCGAGTCGGCTGCGTTTATGTCCACTCGGGGAATCCTTATATACGGCTCCAGCCGGCTGAAGACCGAATCCGCGACCACATACGACTTCGCGAAATCCGAAGGCCGCCGGAAGCGTCCTCCCTTTTTACGGTACGCGTCTATCGAAAGAGCCTGCTTTTCGCTGAACCCCAGCCTCTGAAGGTCTGCCACGCTCACCGTGTTCGGGTCGAAGGGGAAGCTCTCCACCTTCTTCCCACGCTGTTTAAGATAAATGCGCTGCGCATCCCCGGAGTGCTGCGCGTCCCTTCGCACTATCACCCGCCCGCTGTAGTCAGCATCTGTCCGGACGGCCTTGCCTCCGTCCAATCCTTCTCCGTCCCCGGCAGATTTCTGCCGGTCTCTCCGGCCGGAAGCGGCCGGAGACTGCGCCTTCGTGCCGTTACCGGGGGGAATGTGGGATTGGACGCTTTCAGCGTCCAGAATGCGTCTTGCCAAGGCTTCGTCTGTCACATAGACTGTGTCCGGAGCGTCCCTGTTCGCGATGAGCTGCGCGACTGCCGAGCTGTTTACGAACAGCGCCGCCTGATATCCGATCACCAGAAAGGTGAGCGCGACGGCTCCGATCTTCAGAGATGCTCCGGTGCTTTTATTGTCGTCATAATTCTCTGTCTGTGAAGTCTTTCTCCTTCTCCTCATATTCTTCCTCCTCCGTTAGATGTTTAAGTCTGTATTTAGAAGTTTTCATTATTTGCGGGGCCTCCCCGGCCCTATGTTTCTCTACCTGCCGCTCCTCCGCTCCGGCCACGACAACCACGATTTCTCCCCTCGCCTCGCTTCGCGTGAAATAGTCCGCGAGTTCCCTGAGGGTCCCCCGGTGATGCTGCTCGTGGAGTTTCGAAATCTCCCTCGCGACGGAGCATTTCCTCTCGTCTCCGAACACTTCCGCCATCAGCGACAGGCACTTCGCGAGGCGGTAGGGCGACTCGTAGAAAATCATCGTGCGTGTTTCGTCTTTCAGGGCTTCAAGTGCGGCGCGGCGACCCTTTTTCTGCGGCAGGAAACCCTCGAAGCAGAAACGGTCGCAGGGCAGTCCCGATGAGACGATGGCGGGGATGCAGGCTGTGGCTCCCGGGAGCGTCTGGACTTCGATTCCTTCGGCCGCGCAGCATCTCGCCAGCAGAAATCCAGGGTCCGAGATTCCCGGCGTGCCCGCGTCGCTTATGAGCGCCACGTCCAGCCCTGAGGCGATTCTGTCGCGGATAAGTTCGACCGTTTTGTGCTCGTTATATTTGTGGTGTGACTGCAGGCGTGTGCGGATGTCGTACCGGCTGAGCAGTACGGAGCTGGTGCGAGTGTCCTCGGCAAGTACGAGGTCCACCTCTTTCAGCACCTTCAACGCCCTGAAAGTCATATCCTCCAGATTGCCCACGGGGGTGGGGACTATGTAGAGTTTTCCGGCCATCGTCCGTTCGCGCTTTACCTGTCCAGTTTCCGGCGTACCGCCATCATAAATCTGTAAACCGGTTCCGAATCCATCTTCCACCCGCTGAAATGTCCGCTGACATAGTCTTCGGCATCGGCGAAGCTCTCCATAGCGTTAAGGTCTGCGAGAGTCTGCTGGAAGAGCTGCGGGTCTTCGTTGAAAAGTTTGTTTATCATAAGCACGCGGTCGTTCAGGGAGATGGCGCTTATGATGTTGCGCACCGGAGTCCCCGGCAGGTCGGTCTTCCATTTCGGAGTGGCTGCGCTGCTGTCCATCAGGCGCTTGTGTACTTTGCGGCTCTGTACGTCGTTTATGCTTCTGATGCCCGTGCCGAAGTCAGGAAGATCGATTCCGAGGTCGATAGGGGAGCTGTCGGCGGGGCTGGTGAGAATGGGTTCTTCCTCCGCCGGAGCTGGTTCTTCTGTCGGAGCTGGCTCTTCTGTCGGGGCGGGTTCTTCTACCGCCGGGGCCGCACCCGGGCCTGCCTGGACGCCGGCTTCTATGGTCGCGGCCCCCTCCGCCTCTGTCAGATTGACCTCTTCGACCATAGAAATCTCATCCGCCGCCGGAGCGCCGGCTTCCGCGTTCACGGACTCTTCCTCGGCCGCCGAAGCGCCCGAAGCCAGCCTCTCAGCCTCAATCTTTTCATACTCATCCACTTGTTTTTCCAGCGCGGCCACCCTCTCTTTCAGAGCCGACAGTTCCGAGCGGATTTCGTCCCATACTGCATTCTCCATATTCCGAAATATCTTTTATCTTTGCACAAGCATTCCACAAAAATAAGAAAATGTTCTCAGAAAATACCATCAAATCCGGCTGCATCGAAGTTATATGCGGCTCGATGTTCTCAGGCAAGACCGAAGAACTCATCCGCCGCATAAAGAGGGCCCAGTTCGCAAATCAGAAGATAGCCATATTCAAGCCCGCCATCGATGTCCGCTATTCGGAAGAGGATGTCGTGTCCCACGATCTGCACAGCATCAAATCCAGACCCGTGAAGGAGGTCTCCGAGATGCTCGACATCGAGGATGATGTCCGCGTGGTCGGCATAGACGAGGCCCAGTTTTTCGGAGCCGGACTTGTGGAAGTCGCCCAGACACTGGCCAACAGAGGAGTACGGGTCATCGTGGCAGGTCTGGACACGGACTATCTCGGAAAACCTTTCGGCCCTATGCCCTCCCTTATGGCCATCGCCGAGGATGTGCAGAAAGTGCACGCCATCTGCGTGAAATGCGGCAACCTCGCAAACCACTCGCACCGCCTCTCCGCCTCCCGCAAACTCGTGGTGCTCGGAGAGAAAGACGTCTATGAGCCGCTCTGCCGCCAGTGCTACAATGCCGCCATCGGAGAGGATTCCGCACTCTGACCGGGCGTAACGATGAGGTAGGGTGCAAGACGCCCGATCAGGTCGGGCGTGACGAAAAAAATCGGGCGTGACGAAAAAAACCGGGCGTGACGAAAACCGTCATTGCCGGCCCCGACCTCCACGTCATTGCCGGCCCTGCCCGGCAATCTCTTCCCGCTTGTCAACCCGCGCTTTTGCAGGTGAGCAAAAAAAAAGAGGGCGTATTTCTGAGAATACACCCTCCGTCGCTAAACACAGTAACCAAATAAACGTGCAATAATCGACTTTGACCTATTGTTTATAGTAAGGGAGGTCGCCCTTAGCGAAGTTCACATCGTCACCCCAGCCGGCAT
>JAUMVX010000049.1 GCA_030529945.1 Bacteroidia bacterium
GGAACTATCTCGTTAAACCGGCCAATTGATGCAGCTTATTTTTTACATGTTACTATCTGGTCTATTATCATATCGTGTACTTTCTCCCAGTTGTCGTTCACAAGGATGTAAATCGAGAAACGTCCGTCCTCGTACACATACTTCAGCACCGTGAGTTCGTTGCGCTTCATCGTGATCGTCACGTCGTCCGGCACCGATGCCGGCGCGAGCCTGCCGGGTGAATCGTAGAAGCTCAGTTTCAGCGTCGATCCTCCCGGGTGCGACGGACTCAGAAGGGTCTTCGTCACCACCTCCGCGCCGGGAATCCATTCACTCTCCGCCGTAACTCCCGTCTCGCCCGAATAGCCGAAGGCACCGTCCACCGTGCCGTAAAGAGGAGAGACGTTCTTTCGCGACCAGGCGATGTCGCCCGGCAAGTTCGAAGCCAGTATGATCAGTTTGCCCTTCGTGCGTTCCATCTCCACCGTGTAGTCGTAGTTCCACGCATCGTACACCAGAGTGTCGCACGCCATATAGACATCCTCTCCCTCCGAACCTGCGGGATGCAGAGTGAGGGAAGTGCGCGCAGCGTCCAGAGAAGACAAGTCTTCCAATCCTCCCCATACCGTGAGCACATAAGTGCCGTGCGGAAGCTCGTCCCGGAAGCGTACGGAGTGGGTCTTGTCCTCACCTGTCACTTCGAACAGCTCCTGCTCCGCCACAGCCTCGTCGCTTCCGATCGGACACAGGCGGTAATACAAAGTGGGAACATACTCTCTGAAAGCGAGGTCTTCGCTCAATGTCTGTTCCAGCTCCACTTTGTGTACATTGAAATAATTCTTGTCTTTTACGCTGATCTGCACAGACAATGCGGGACACGGTGGAATCTCGTCCCGTATGCAGGAGGTGAGCGCCGTCAGCAGCCCAAGGATATAGAAAACCCAGTTCATTTTCAGTCCGTCAATGCCCTTCATCTTCAGTCTGTCAAGGCGCGGAACGCCGCTTCATTATGGTAAGTATGGAAATCCGCTTCGCCGGCGGCACGCACACGCAGGCTTTCATCTGAGCAGGCACGGCCGAGATGCTCGTATAGGGCTGTGCGGTCGCCCAGACGGGCGGCGGTGAGCGCACGGACATATTCCGTCACAGGACTCTCGTCCTTGATGGTGTCGAGCATCTCTTTCGCCTCGTCATTCCTGTCCACGTTCAGCGCGGCTATGGCACTGTTCACATCACAGAAAGGACGAAGCAACTCGTAAGCCTCCTGCAGCCTGCGCTGAGCAGTCCTTACGATTCCGAGGTTATAAGCTGCCTCGGGCAGCCCATTATCCTGCAGCAGTCCTGCCGCACGGTCATATTCCCCCGCATACACGTAACTTGCCGCCAGAGTATTGAGAGTCTCGTCAGAGTGTTCCTTGAGTGTGCCGAGAACCTCACGTGCCGACTCATCGTTTCCCTCTCTCAACCGGAGCACTGCGAGATTGTTCGCAGCTGCCCGCGACTGCGGGAAATATGTCAAGACGGTGGCATAGACAGCTTCCTTCTCCTCGTTTCCGGCGGTCAGGGAGGCCACGCGCAGCAGTTCCTCCTCATTGAAGGCATCGGGACGCTTGCCGTACATATCCAGAAGTTCCGCATCAGAGGTGAAGCTCCTGACGACGTAGCTGTACACATACTCCACCTTGCGGTCGTTCTGCAGGTACTTGTCACATATCTCGTTCCAGCAAGGAAGCTTGCGGATGTAACGCTCCTGCACGTCATCATTGCCGTCGGCGTATTTCTGAAGTATCTCTTTCACCGCCGCCGAGTCGGGATTGCCGTCGGCTGTCATAGCGTCAAGCACAGGCTGCCAACCCTCGGAACGTGAGCCTACAGAGATCACGCGCCGCTCCGACGGGCGGATGTTCAGACGCTTCGCCAGCCACTGGGACGCTGCCTCCGCGCGGCGGCGGGCAAGGGCCGTATTGTACGACAATGAGCCGTCGGCGGACGCCATTCCGTAGATATCAAGTGAGGTGAGTGTGGCGAGCGTATCATTCAGTACCGGAGCCAGTGTACTCACCATATTCTCCAGTTCCCTGCGGTTGTTGCCCAGAGAGAGGTCGATATCCTGTCTGTTTATGGCGAACTGCAGGTTGGCGACACCGCTGCCTTCCATCGTCTTGGGACGCACCACGAACTTCCGGTCCATCCATACGAGGCCGAGTGACTCCTTCACATCGATAAGGGACGCAAGGTCTCTGACCGCGGCGATCGCTATCGTGTCGATGGCGGAACACTCGCCGCAACCGTCGGTGCTCACCACCCCTACGACACGGGCGTTGTCAGCTCCCTCGGGCAGACGCACTGTCAGACTGTACGGCAGTTCAAAGCCTTCGGATGTACGGCTCACCACGACTGCGTGCCCAGCGTACGGGTCTGAGTAATCCACCAGCACTTCACGACGTTCTTTCTTCTTGTCATATATGGGTGCATCGATTACGATGGGCCGGTACTCTTCCTTCACACTGTCCCCCACCATAAGTCTGGGAAGTATCACAAGACGGCTTCTCTCTGACAGGTAGCCGGCAGGGACGCGGAAGGTCACGTCCATCTGCGTCCGGCCGTTACTGTCAGGCGTCAGCAGGGTGGGCGACGGGTTGACGGTTACCGCCTCTTTTGCTTTCCGTACCGAGGCGCAACCTGTGAGCAGTCCAAGCGTGAGGACTGCGAGTACAAGAGTGTATCGTGGATTTCTCTTCATATTCTACTCAGAATAAATAGATAAGGGAGATGACAGCTTTCGTGGGGCCGTAATAGTCATCGTGTTCAGACACCCTGCATTTCTCACAAGGAATACGTGGACTCTTATCGTACCAGAGCCGGGCGTAGCCGATACCGACAGCCGCCTCCAGATTCCAGTGAGGCGAGAGTATCCAGTCGTAGCCATAGGTGAACCCGCCCCCGGCAAGGTATCCGTCATAACGCTTGTCCCGGAACCCGCCGAAGTACTGTGCTCCGTGGAGATGTACACCTGTGAAATGACCTTCGTATTTCTCGCAGAGCCAGTATCTCAACTCCGGCTGTACCAGCCAGAAACGCATCTTCTTTCCGTCATTGAATGTCCAGGGATTATAGCTGCCGGAAAGATCGAGCGTCCACTTCTGATTTAAGGCCACCTCCATTCCGATGTTGGGTGTAGTCGCCGCCCAATAGAGTCCGTTGGTCTTGAGTGCCACCTCCTGCGCGCGGGATTCCTGCAGGAAACCGCAGGCAAAAAGCAGGATAAGGCACAAAACCTTTATCGAGTTCATTTTTAAAAGCCGACAACCAGCCTCCTCCAAGCGGGCGCAATTATTAAATAGCGCCGAATCAGTATGATACACTACCATAAGCACTTTTTATAATGTCCATCTCTCCGTAAGAGAGGTACAAATAGCCTGAATCAGCTGAAGAAAGCTGCCGGACAGCAGCTTACTTGAATCAAACCGTACATTACGCAAAACATCTGTCAAGCGGGAGTGTCCGGGATATGAAAAAAACTCGAAAGTTCTTTCGATATTTTCTTTTACTTCCAATATTTTGTATACCTTTGCGCGCCCAAATGCACATCTCTTACGGAGAGAATACCACGGATCTGACCGCTCTCCCGAATCTTGGAAGCGGCTTTTACGTTTTTTACAGCGACCTTAAGATGAGACTGTTAGCCTTGTCCACCACTGAGGTGTCCAGAGAGGCCAGATAGATGCGTGTCGTGTTTTCCGAGTCGTGTCCCATCGCCTCGCTGATGGTGGACACAGGGATGTTCTTGCTCCAGGCGATGCTCGCCCAGCCGTGCCGCGCCACATAGGTGGTGAGAGGAATCTCCAGACCGAGCAGCTTGCCTATTTTCTTCAGATTCCGGTTTACACGGTGCGCCTCGTTCAGGTATTGGCCACGCTCGTCTTCGCCCGGCACCTTGATGATGGGCATCAGATATGGGGTTGACGAAGTGTCGTATTTATCAATGAGTTCCTGCATAGGCTTCTCCCACTTGATGAGAAGCCGCCGGTTCGTCTTGCGGCGTCTGTAGGACAGTGTTCCGTCCCGCAAATCCTTTTTCTTCAGAAAGGCGATATCTACGAATGACATTCCCCGGGTGTAGAACGAGAACATAAAGAGGTCTCTCGCATAGTCCATCGCCGGATGTCCGGAGAGGTCGAGGTCACGGATACGCCGGATGACTTCTATCGGAACCGCACGTTTTACGGTCTTGCCTATGCCCGTATAGACGTGCTTGAACGGGAAACGTTGCACGGTCAGTTCTTTGTCCACCGCGCGGTTGTAGATGGCGCGCAGGTTGCGCATATAGAATGATACCGCATTCCGGCAGACTCCGGATTCCGAGAGATAGGCGCCATAGGACACCATCAGATCGAAATCGATCTCGTCAAGCGGCACATCCCGCCCTTTGCGGAACCTCATAAAACTGTTCACCGCCGCCGCATAAGTCTCGGAGGTCCGGCTCTTGCCCATCTCCTTGAGCTGCGCCACGATCTCATATGCGAATGAGGCGAACAGGAGACCCGTTTCCGGTGCACGGAAAACCCGGATCACGTCTGCAGCCGTGTAGGGATTTCCGAGATGCTTAAAACGCGAGATTATGCTGATGAGCCTTTTCAGGTCATCGCGCAATGCACTCTGGAGCGAATTCAAGTAAACCTTACGCTCTTCCCCCGTCCCGGCAGGGCAGGTGACTTCCCCTCTCCCGGAGTCCCACTCCCAAGGATAAAGTCTGTAACCGGAACGGACCTGGCTTGATTTGCGTTCGTGAATCACCAGGTAGTACAAAGAACCCTTTTCTCCCGCTCGGGAGGATGTCCGGAACTTGATTGAAACAGTTGCCATAATAATAGTAATGATAATGTTGAATGAAACGGATTACTAAATATAGCAGCATTCCGGTTTGAAGAATCTCTGTCAACTGGACAGCGCAAACGCTTCGAGGACCATTGTGTCGTGGAAGAGATGCCGAGAGAGAACCGTCCCGCGTCCCCGGAACAGATTGTCTAAGATATAATGAGTGTCATAGGCGGATAATCAGTATCTTTGGCAATCCTACTGATATTCCGGGACTTTTTATTAAAGCAAGTGCAGATGCAATTTTACAAATACCACGGAGCGGGGAATGATTTTCTCCTTGCAGACAATACCGCCGGTCTCCTTTCGCCGGATTCCGCCTTCATCCGCCGTCTGTGCGACCGCCATACCGGCTTCGGCGCGGACGGGGTGATGCTACTCGAAAGCAGTGCGGACCACGCCTTCCGTATGGTCTATTTCAATCCCGACGGCTCCGGAGGGATGATGTGCGGCAACGGCGGCCGCTGCATAGTCTCCTTCGCCGCCGACATCGGACTGATTTCTGCCGGGCAGACAGTCTCTTTCGAGGCCCCCGACGGCATTCATCAGGCGGTCATCACCGCCGAAGATTATCCCGTAAAGACAGTGCGGCTGAGTATGAGACCCGTGGAAGGAATTCGAGTCTTCCCCGGGGAACGCGCCTGTTTTCTGGACACCGGAGCACGGCATCTGGTCAAGTTCGTGGAGGGGCTGGACGACTACCCCGTGACATCCGAGGGAAAGCGTCTGCGGCACGATCGTCGCTTCGCCCCGGACGGGACAAATGTGGATTTCGTGGAACCGCTTCCGCCCCGTGACGGGACACCGGCTCTCAGAATCCGTACTTTCGAGAAGGGGGTCGAGGCACAGACGCTCGCCTGCGGTACGGGAATAGTTGCCGCCGCTCTCGCCGCCTTCCATCAGAATCATCCCTCCGGCTGCACCCCTGCGGAGACCCCTCAGGAGTATCTTGTGGAAGCGTCCATCGACCGGCTGCGGGTGGAATTCGACGCTCGCGGCTCCCACGACAGCTTCCGCGCCGACAATATCCGGCTGAGCGGCCCGGCGGTTTTCGTTGGGACAGTAGTGCTGCCGTAGTCTGGGCGGAGGCAGGTTGAAATACATATCGTTACGCCCGAAAATGTCCCGATGATTCGATGTCGGGAATATTGTTTTCCCGTTCGGGAAGTCTTATCTTTGCAAAATTTTGCGATTGAAAAAGAATAGAAATGAGACGAAAACTGATTCCCCTTGTCTGCATTACGGCGTTTTTCGCTTTGTCGGCAAATGCCCAGGTCGTCATTATTAACGACAACATTCTTCAGGGCCGTATGAGCGAAATCAAGACTGTGGTGCTGGACTCGCTCACGAATGAGCCTGTTTCGTTCGCGTCAGTATATCTGATACCCTCGAAAGATACCGTCATCACCAATTTCACGCTGACGGACGCCAAGGGCGAGGCCAGACTCGACGAGGTGCCTTACGGCAGTTATGTCTTCCGTGTGGAAATGATGGGATACAAGCCTTTCTCGAAAGAGAGGTATTTCGGTGACCGTCAGGTGGATATGGGCACCGTAAGGCTGAAGCGGGATGAGAAGTTCCTTCAGGCTGCCGTGGTATCCGATGTGGGGAATCCCATAGTGGTGAAGCAGGACACGGTGGAGTTCAACGCCTCCTCCTTCCGGGTCGGGGCGAATGCGATGCTCAAGGACCTGCTCGAACGTATGCCCGGAATGGAAATCACCGAAGAGGGCAAGGTGAAGTTCAACGGCGAGTCTATCGACAAACTCACCGTAGGCGGCAGAACATTCTTCTTCAATGACCAGAGTACGGCGCTTAACAATCTTCCGGCCGCCGTGGTGGACAAAATCCGTGTCATAGACCGGGAATCGGAACAGACCCGCGCGTCCGGCGTGCAGGACGGCCAGAGGGAGAAGGTGCTGGATGTGGGTCTCAAGAAGGAATACGAACAGGGCTGGTTCGGCAATGTGGGCCTGAAGGGCGGAATCACGCTCGCGAAGGAAGATGAAGACAATCCGCTCCGCAGCGACCGCGGACTCCTATGGAACGGGAATGCGCTGGTGTCGGCCTACGGTAAAGAAGATCAGGTGACGCTCATCGCGAACGGACAGAATATCGAGGACTCGAATGCCGTGGTCGTCTTCATAGATGAGAACGGAGAACGCTCCGGCCTGAATCAGGGACTCTCCACGGCGGCCCAGCTGGGCGTGAATGCGAATACCTCCCGAATCAAGGATGTGGAAACGACCGTCAGCGCAAATTACAAGTATTCGGACACGGATTCCGGCACCAAGGCTGAAAGGACGACTTATCAGGATGACGGGAACCTCCTTTCGTCTTCCGAAAAGACAGGGAAGCAATATGCGAACTCTCTGAAGGCCGATATGGAATTCACGAAAGAGGAGGGCAATCTCTGGTTCCACATCCGTCCGTCGATGAGTTACGGCAAAATCGACTCGTTCAGCCGGGGTGCGTCCGAGACCTGGCGCTCAGGAGCCTTCGCCAACAGCTCCTCCACTTCTTCAAGCGACAGGACCGTCGAGAAGTCCACCGACATAAATGCCGACTTCACTTTCCGGGAACTCGGCGGGAAGACAGGCCGCAATGTCCAGATAAGCGTGGACGCCGCTTATGATAAAGATTCCGGCGAGAGCGACGAGAGGACGGAACTTACCCTCGCGGGAGGGAGCGAGACCAGAGCGATGAGTTACAGCTCCGACGGCCATTCCTATGATCTCGAAGCTTCGCTGAGCTATACCGAGCCGCTCGGCGAGAAATGGAAATTGTCTTCCTCGGCTGAATTCGACCGGACCGGGAGCAAGAGTATCCGGGATGCTTTCGATGCCGGAGGCAGGAATGACTATTACAGTTCGGAAAGCAGGAACGACTACCTGAAGCAGAAATACGATCTGTCCGCGCAGTACAAGATGGGCCGGCGCAGCTGGATCACGCTCGGCGGAAGTGTCATCGGGGTGCAGAACGAGGTATTCTCCAAGAGCTACGGCATAGAGGACACCAACGGCAAGGGAGAATGGCTGTGGTCTGTGACTCCTACACTGAGCATTCAGCACACCCGGGGCAAAAACCGCCTCAATTTTGCGGTTTACGGGTATAATCAGAGGCCCGCTTCTTCCCGTATGCTTCCGGTGCTGAACATCTCCGACCCTTCCCGCCTGAGTCTGGGCAATGTGTATCTGAAATCTTCCACGCAGACATATTTCTCCACTTACTGGACGCGGAACGACCGTGAACGCTTCTCTACGCTTATGGTCTTCCTGAGCGGTTCCCTCACTGCGAGGCCGACCACGTATGCCCGCTGGTATGATACGGACGGCATTCTGTATTCCCTGCCGGTAAATTCGCGGAAACCGAACGCGACCTCTTCCCTTACCGTAAATTATACCACCCCTCTGGACGCGGGAAAGAAATTCTCTCTGACCCTGAACGGAGCCGCGACCTGCTCTTCTTCGGTCAATTATCAGGCTAAGACGACGCTCTCCGCTCTGGACAAGGACAGCTTCGACTATTCCGCGTTTATGTCCGAGTTCTGGGGAAATGCCGCAGGAGACCGTTTCTATGGCGGCTTGAGCGGATTCGAGCGGAGTCGGACACTGAACGTCAGCCCGTCCGCCGGCTTCACCGTCAAATACAACAGGGAGAACTACTCGCTCAGCGCCGGGGCCAGCACCAAAGGCCGCATCGCCCGCTACTCACTCGACCCGAGCATCAATATGAACA
Source organism: Bacteroidia bacterium (assembly GCA_030529945.1). GTDB lineage: Bacteria > Bacteroidota > Bacteroidia > Bacteroidales > UBA932 > Cryptobacteroides. The sequence continues at coordinate 8,596 of JAUMVX010000049.1, forward strand.
CGTTGGACACGCGCATCAAAACCCGGGCATCCTATACTACCGAACACGAGTTCGAGTTCATTACTGACTTGAGTTATGTATTCTACAACGGCTACGCCGACGGATATGGAGAGCCGGAGTGGCAGTGGAACGCCGAAATCTCGAAGAGGCTCGGCGCGTTCAGCCTGAGCGTCAAGATGCGCGACATCCTGAATCAGACCAGAAGCCTGACTCACACCGTGACGGCAAATTATGTCGAAGACAGCTACAGACTCATAATGGGACGCTACGTGCTCTTCGGGGTGAAGTGGAACTTCGGCAAGATGAATGCTGAACATAGCGGGCGTGCGCAGCAGGCTGCGATGAATATGGTGTTTTAGCACCTGATGCGCAGATAGCCTGCAGAAACAGCTTGCTCGGCAATAAATCGGCCGCCCCCGGCGAAGGGGCGGCCGATTCCGTATTGGACGCGTCGCGCAGCTGCGCGGGCGGCCGTCTAGTCTATGCGCTGCACGGAGGAGGTGCGGATGGTGGGATTCACGTTCTCCGGGGCCTTGTATCTGACGGACGATGTGCCGGAGGCTCCCTCGACGGTCAGGGAACGCGTGGCATATACGGTGCATTTCGATGCGCCGGAGGCTTCCACCGTGACATCCTTGGCCTCAAGGCCTTTGGCACTCAGTTTCGAAGCGCCGGAAACGTCTGCGGAAAGTCTTTCGGCCGAGCCGGTGAACGTCGCGCCGGAGGCTCCCGAGATATCCGCCGACACGTTGCCGAATCTGCCGTCTATGTCGACTTTGGCGGCTCCGCTGATGTCCGCTTCAAGATATTCGGCATCGATGTCGAAGTTGCCGCCACCCGCTCCGGAAACCTCAAGCTCGACTTTTTCGAATTTTCCGGAAAGGTCGCAGAAGGCAGCCCCGCTCACCTCGGCATCAAGCTCCCTTGCGCTCAGTTTCAGAGACTTGACTTTAGATGCTCCGCTGATGTCCAGCGAGAATTCGCCGCCGGACGGATTAAGCTTGTCGCTGCTCTCGAAGGTCGAGGCTCCGCCCAATTCGAGGCTTCTGAGCTCCGGCATAGAAATTTCAGCCGTGAATTTCATATCGCTGAGCTTTTTCTGGAGCCTCGCGGTGAAATTCCTGTTCCATCCGATTTTCAGAGTCCCCCCCTCAATCCTTACGGAAATGAGATTCTCACCTTCCGCCGGGATGGTCAGACGGATTTTATAGGTGGATGATTTCGTGAAGATTACGTCAAACCTTCCTCCGATGTCCAGCTTGGTGAATCCTTTGAAATCGTAGTCCTTGGTGATGTAGTCGTCACTTGCGGACGCCGCCTGGGCATCCCTGACGGTCACGCTGTTTTCCGCTGAAAGCCCGGGTGCCGCGAGCAGAGCGGCCGCAGCCGCCAGGACTGCGATGGAAGTGTACATTCTGTTCATAACTATATGTTTTTGTTGATTTCGTCAAGTCCGTCGAGGAGTGCGCCGTAATAGCGTCTGAGAACCTCGGCCTTCGAGTTTGCGCCCATCTCGTCGGGAAGCTGGTCCAGCATAGGTATCGCACCGTCATCGAGACTTCTGACCGCCTGAACCAGGCTTCCGTCGAGGTCTTTTTCATATATGGCCGCGCTCAGCTCCGCCGCCTTCCCGGAATATGCCAGACAGATTTCCACAGGGTCATCGGCGATGCCCGCGAACCAGTCGGTCGGCTTCGCGGCGGGCTGCGATATGTAAATCACTGCGGCTATCGCTGCGGCGGCAGCGCCGATATACGCTATGAGGCGGAGTACGAGCGGGCTGCGATGTCTCCCAGCTGCGGCCGCAGCGGAGTCCGGGGTGCTTTCATCAGCCCGGGAATTGCTTATGCCGAGAGCGTCAAGTCTGGCCTCGAAACGTTCGAGATGGCCTTCCGGCAGCTCCCCGCCGCCGAAAGCGGCTGCATTTTCTCTTATAATCTGTTCTATGTCTTTCATATCCTATGGTGTTTCAGGATTTTTGCCAGATGTTCCTTCGCTCTGGAGAAACGGGTTCTGAGCGTACCCTCGCGAGTGCCGGTCATCTGAGATATCTCTTCGTAGTCCAGACCCTCCAGCAGTACGAGATTCAGTATCAGCCTCTGCTGTCCGGGCAGTTCTTCCAGAGCCTTCCGGAGTTCTCCCGCCGTGATGCCGCTTTCGGGGACCTCATCGGAAGTCTCTTCTGAAGTCTCTTCTGAAGTCCGGCTTTCGGCCTCGGCGGAGTATTCGTCGAGGAAAAGTTTCTCGCGGCGGCGCTTCCTCAGAGCATCGATCGACTTTCTGATGCAGGTGCGGGAAAGCCAGGCTCCTGTCCGGCCCTCGTCTCCGGTATGGATGTCGGACGTGATGAACTTGAGAATGGTGTCCTGCATAATCTCTTCGGCCAGAGCGCTGTCGCCGGTTATCCGGAGGCTCGTGCCGTAAAGCCTCTGCGCGTGGGCTTTGTAGAAATCTATGGACTCTTCTCTTGTCATTCCGTTTTCGACTTTCTGCAATATAAACGAATTCTTCCGTGCATTGTTACATATTCCGGATATTTTTTTCGTTTCAGAAGAAGAATATGACTTTCTTGATTATCTTTGTCAGCGGAGCTGTCGCCGGAACGCTTCGGCAGGACAGCCCTTGTAACAGATGCATTTATGGATTCACGGAAACTGAAAATAGCCGTGCTGACGGGAGCCGGAGTAAGCGCGGAGAGCGGCCTCAGCACATTCAGAGGCAACAACGGACTCTGGGGGGAATATGACCCTCAGGAGGTCGCTTCCATCGAGGGCTGGAGGCGTGAACCCGAGCTCGTCCTGAGTTTTTACAACGGCCTGCGTAAGCAGCTCGCCAAGGTTAAGCCTAATGCCGCGCATCTGGCAATCGCGGAGATGGAGAAAGACTTTTCTGTCACCGTCATCACCCAGAACGTGGACAATCTGCACGAAAGAGCCGGCTCCACGTGGGTGCTGCATCTTCACGGGGAAGCCACCAAGGTCCGTCCGGAGAATGGCGTATATGACCGGAACTTCTCGGAGGCCGAGGTGATCGACATCGGTTATGAAGAGGTGAATCTCGGAGACAAGGCCCCGAACGGCAGCCAGCTGCGTCCCCATATCGTCTTCTTCGGCGAGGCTGTGCCGAAAATGGAGAGAGCGATCGACATAGTGGACGAGGCGGACATAATGCTTATCGTAGGCACCTCGCTGAATGTCTATCCCGCCGCCGGCCTGTACCGCTACGCCCGTGCGGATGCTCCGGTCTATCTGATAGATCCGGAAGAAGTAGCCGTCCGCGACCCCCGCATAACGCACATCCGAGCACTCGCCAGCCGGGGGATGGAGATCTTCCTGGAGCGGCTCCGCCGGAAGTGAACTTGACCGGCCGCCCGGCAGGCGGCCAATATCCACAAAATAATAACCCCTGATTTAATCGCTATGGCCCAGGAAAACAAACAATGGATATGTTCTGTATGCGGATACAGCCATATCGGACCCGAGCCTCCGAAGGAGTGCCCGGTGTGTCACGTAAGCAGAGAGTACTTCGACGAGGCGGGAAAGGACCCGGAATCCGAGATTCTGTAACGGCTCACCCGCTTCCTTCCGAGGTCTCCGTCCCTCTGATCTTTATACAGGATTGGCCGCTCGCTCAGCTGCGCGGGCGGCTGTCAGTCTATGCGCCGCACGCGGGAGAGTCAGCGGCGGAAGAAGTCACGCACTCCGAAATCCGCCTTCGGCGATGAAAAGGTTTCGGGGTGAAAATAACGTTTTATTTCACCCCGAAGCCTTCCGAAAACACCTCCGGGGTGAAAAACGGGGCATATTTCACCCCGTTATGTCAAAGTATCATAACGATGCTTCCGGCGAGAAGAAGGACAGACCCGAGGACGGTCTTCCAGATCAGTGACTCGCCGGGGAAAACTCTCATCATCCGCGCACATAGTGCGGCATAGACTCCGGCGTGATGATGGATATTTCGCACAGCCCGGCCACCTTGCCGTCCCGGGTCCAGGCACTCTGGAAGATCAGCTTGTGAACCCCCTCTTTCTCGATAGTGTAGCAGTTCGAGCCTCCGGTCTCCAGAAGCCCCCGGATAATCTGCTGCGACCGTTCGCCGTGGCAGTCGAAAAGATTGCGGCCTATCAGGTCGCCGTGCTTGCGGTACTGCTCTACCGCTCTGTCGTTCATATAGATGATCACTCCATCGCTGTCGCATACGATGATGGAGCAATTGAGGCCTGCGGCCCAATCCGGCACTATACCCTTTTCCATTTTACACAAGTTATGCTTTTACTAAAACGTGCAGATACTCGATTGTTTTATCGGCGAGGTGATTACGGTTTTCTTCCTTGTCCGCCCTGAATCTTTGATAATCCTGAGAGAACAGTTCATAATGTCCATATCTGGACATTTTAGCGGCAATGTCCTGTGGGGACATCAGGCCTTCATTGTTGTAGGACAGAAAGACATATTTGAAATTCGCATTCTTGATTAAGAACTCGAAAGATGGAAGTACCGTATTTTTCCCACAATACGAGGACTTGTAATAATTCCGCAATCCCGTCTTGCCCTTTGGAGAAAAAGGTTTATACTCTGCTATTGTATTCAGCAGATGATAGTTGGCCCCATATTGACGGGCATTGTATGGAGGGTCGAGATAAAGAATATCCCCCTCTATATCATTAATGAGAAGATTGGCATCGGAGCAGTAGACTTCGTGCGCATTTTCGTTGACAGTGTATGTGGCCGGAGCTAATGAAAGCGGCTTTTGAGCAGAGGTTTTCAGATGTTTCAGGAAAGCGCCATAGACCGAGGCCGTATTGGCACGCCGGTCTGCACTTTCAAGAAGACTGGCCAACAAAAAGAAGTACATATCTTCTGAAACGTAACCGGATGATTTCCACGCCTCTATCTGAGATCTTACCGCATCTATCTTTTTTCCGTTTTCATCGGAAAAATACTGCCTTCCGCTTCCACTGCCCTTACAATAATTTCTGTATATGAAGCCATTGTCATCACCCTCCATTTGGTTCAGCCGGTCCAGCAGTTCTTCCTTCCCATCAAGTTCAAGATGGTTCCCTATATAATTGCGATTCAGAACGTAACTATAATATTCCCTGTCATTTGCAATCACTTTGCGCACTTTGGGCTTAAATGAACGACCGACGACACCGGTTCCCGCAAAAATATCACAGAATACCATATCGCGGAGATCGGAGCCTACAACGTCTCCAATAGTAGATTCAAGGAAAGGAAGAAGCGAATATTTAGAACCGATATAATTCATTTGCCTTCCGGATATAGTTTACTCATAATATATTCTGCAGTGTGTTCAGACGCTTCCTTGGACACTTTTTTTACACACGTTCTTCTATATTCGACAGGGTCGTATTGATAGCAACCCACACAGCCCAACTCTTCTGTATAATTCTTGTCTCCGGCATAAAACGGGTACGGGTTTCCCTTTATGTTGGTCGCATCCCATCGCTCATTCGACTGTTTACACTCCTTGCATATCTGGCGTTTCACATCATTGGCGGCTTTGCATAAAGGCTGAAAATCATTTAAATTCTGCGTTTCCGGGTTAGAAACGCGCCAATCTTCTTTTCGGCCATCCTTGTGATCTGTTGATTGCCACCCAAAGTTGAACAGAGATTGCCATCGAAAATT
>JAUMVX010000091.1 GCA_030529945.1 Bacteroidia bacterium
TCATTGCCGATTCTGACAAAGGCAGACCGGCTTCCGTCCAAAACATAGTAGTATGGAGTCTGTCTGCCTTCGGAGACTTTCGCTTCAAGTATGGTTTTATCTTCCACCTTGTGCGGAATTAGCTCGAAATCCGGGGCAGGGTCAAGATGGGCTTTGATCTCCCGGCTTATGAACTCGGCATCCGACTGGGCGTTCTGCAGCCCTACTGCTTTTCCTGAATCGTCTATCCCGAAGAAGAGGCTTCCGCCTTTTGTGTTGGCAAAGGCGGAGATGCTTTTCAGCCAGCTCTTGGTTTTCTTTCTCTCGACAGATTCTTTGAAATCATAGGCCGAGCATTCGACATTCAGTATTTTTTCAAGCACATTATCCATAACCGCCTTTGTCATTGACCTTACAAAGATACGTTTTATTTCCATTTCTTCCGGTATTTTCTTGAGTCGTCTGGCGGGACTGTCATCCTCCCCACTCCCTCCACTTCCAGCTCCAACTCCTCTATCAGCGCAAGGACATTGTCTTGGTGTTCGGGAGAGATGTACTTTTGTACCTGAAGAAACACCGGATTGAGTGTCCGGGCGTTGCCGGAAGCATTGTCTGAGGTGTCTCCGGTGGAGCCTGATGTCGGGTCAGTTAAATCAGCCGTGCCTGCCGCATCTCCGGCGGCATTGCCTGTCTGCCTCCATTTGATGAGCAGGTCGGCGATGTCGATGTGGGCGGCGTGGTCGGAGGGGGTGGCGTTGTGCTGGACGAGGTCGGAGACGGTGATGGCGAGGTGGGGGCGGTCGTCGGCATCGACATAGGGGGCGAAGCAGTGCTTGCGTCCGCAGGAGGGGCAGGTGTAGCGGGTGCGGATGCCGGCGTATTTGAGCAGGTGGTAGCGGTAGTTCATACTCTGTCCTCCTTTGAGAACGGGAGTCGCTGTTCCGGGTGTTCCGGGTGTTCCGCGAGTGGAACAGGCGGAACGGATGGAACAGTGTCTGGAGTGTCGGCAGGGATGGTGATGTGGTTCTCCTTCGCCTTTTTCAGGCGGCGGAATACGGTGGTGCTTGCCATACCGAGGGCGGAGGCTATCTCGCGGACGGATTTGCCGTCGTGCTGGAGACGGAGGATTTCGATGATCTCGTCATAGTCGTCGGATGCCGTAGAGCGGGTGCGGAGGTGGTCATATTCATTGGCATAGCCCTGAATCTCGAAATGGAGGCAGCCGTCGGTCTTGGCGATGTCGAGGATGATGACGTTGTCGGAGTCGTAGCGGTATTCGCCGGTGCGGACCTTGACCTGCTTGAGGTAGCGGAGTCGGTCGTCTTTGGCGCTGCGTGCGAGGGCTATGCCGGCATCGAAGAAGTTGATGAGCTTGGCGGAGCCGGCGAGGTCGTTCTGCGTGATGGGTTCCCAGCCACGGCGCTTGGGCGTGTGGGCTATGACGATGGTGGTGAGGTTATAGAGTTTCTTGAGGCTGATGAGTTTCATCATAAAGCTGCCGGCGGTGGAGCCTTTTTCGGAGTCATTGCAGATGAAGGTGATGTTGTCGATGACGAAGAAGCGTGTGCCCTGCCGGGCGGCTTCTTCGATGGAAGATAGGATTTCCTGCTCGAGGTCGGCCCCGACTATGAGTTCGGGGGCGATCTCGGCGCGGGTGAAGTTGGCCGGGAAGATGTGGCGGTAGCCGGTCGCGGGGTCGGTGTAGCGCAGCTGGAACTGCTTGGCGGAGAGTTCGAGGTCCACGTAGAGAATCTTTTCCTGCCGGGCGATGTTCTCGGCTATCTGGATGGCAAGGATGGATTTGCCAACGTTGCTGGAGGCGAAGATGACGGTGTTCTCGTACTGGACGATGAGGTCGTGGAAGTAGGTCTTGGGGTCGGGCGCAAGGAGGGATTCTTCTATCCAGTCGTTGGCGGCCTTGACAGAGAGCAGGCCTATGTGTCTGGGGGATTTGCGCGCCTTGCCGGCTTCGGCGGCGATGGCCGGGCGCGGGTCGAGGGGTGTGTTATTTTCCGTCATTGTCTTTCCTCCTTCCGAAGAGTTCCACTGCGTAGTCGGCATCGACGATGATTATGCGGCCGTTCTGGCGCACTGCGTCCTTGATGAGTCCGTCCTTGTATTCCTGCGCAGTCTTTTGGCTCACGCCGAAAAGCTGCTGGATGCCGCGGAGCCCGTAGACATAGCGGACGGGAATATGGGTGTCGTTGGTTACGGAGGCGGCTGACGTCTCGCGTATCAACTGCCTGAGATCTGCAACCGTGAGGGCTGCGATGGGTGTTGTGTCATCGTATAACTGTATATTGCCATCGAAAAGTGAACAGTTTT
>JAUMVX010000050.1 GCA_030529945.1 Bacteroidia bacterium
TTATAGTAAGGGAGGTCGCCCTTAGCGAAGTTCACATCGTCACCCCAGCCGGCATTCTGCTCCAGAACACCTTCGGAGAGAGTCACCTGGCTTTCGGGAATCTTGAAGAATCCGCCGCCTGTCGCATTGTACCTGTCCATAAACGGGAAGCTTGCGGAGAAGGAATACTTGCCCTCCTTGCCCTGGTTCAGTATGCTGTTTCCTGTCTGGTTCTTCACGATTTCTTCCACATCGCCCCAACGGCGGAGGTCGTTCCACCTCACAGCCTCGAAGCAGAGCTCATACCGTCTTTCTTTCTTCAGGTTTTCCAGACTGTAGGCAAGATCGCCCAGCCCCGCTCTTGCGCGGACAGCGTTCATACCGCTCTTGCCGTTGTAGATCACTTTGCCGTCCGTAAGCTCTGAATGCATAAGGAGCACATCCGCGAACCTGAGCCATACCAGAGACTGGGTAAGTCCCGTCTGCTTGTTGTTGAGACCACCATACATATAGGCATAGGACTCATATAGAGTTCCGTTCTCATAGCAGCCTACGCCCAGATATTTCTTTGCGAGCAGGTCCGTATTCTCTACCTCCTTTGCCGGGTCGCCCGTGTATTCCGGGAGTTCATCGGCTCTCTTGCAGATGGACCCCACCCTTCTGTAATCTCCCGCATAGTCCGGATCGCTGCCCCAGTCATTCCAGATCCCCTCGCTGACAGGGCCGTTGGAGTAGCCGGTAGGGTTGAACGGGAAAGCTTTAGCATTGCCCTTGCGGACATTGAAGAACTCCACTATACGGTTATGGCGCTGCTCTCCGGTAGTGAAAGACCCGGCATTCGACATCTTCACTGCAAACATACTCTCCTTATTCTCATCCGTTTCCCAGTTCAGTGAGTTGTCGCGGGCATAAGCGTAATCCTTTGCGGTATAAGGGTTTGTATAAGGCCAGAGATTCCTCTGGTCACTTACCAGGTCGTGGCCGGAATTCTTTATGCAGTCCTCGAGCCAGGAAACGACCTCGCTTTTGCTTATGCTGCCGCCCTCGGCAAGAGGAAGTTCAGTCTTTTTGTAGAAACCCGTGTAAAATAGCCATACCCGGGCCATCATACCCTCCGCAGCCCATCTGGAAGCGTGACCCTCACCGAAGTCGGGATACCTCGTGGAAGGGGAAACGGTGATGGCCTGTTTCAGGTCTGAAGCGATCTGTGCATAAATCTCGTCCGCACTTGCCTTGGGGAGATTCACCGCATCGGGAGTGAGCACAAGCGGAACCTGCCCGAAAATCTGCACGAGATTGAAATAATAGAAGGCTCTCAAGAAGTAAATCTCGCCGGTGAGCTGACCCTTGCGCTCCTCTGAAGACCATCCGGTGACATTGCCGATGGACGCGAGGGCGCTGTTCGCACGGAAGATGCCCTGATATCTCTTGTCCCAGAGTTCCAGAAGCATATCTTTCTTGTTGCACATAAGGCGGTCGGCGGCCTGGGCCGCGATATTGCTCTGGCTACCGCCGCCGAGACGGTCGTCACCGGCGAGTTCGAACATAAAGAACGGATCCTGGTCAGGATTCTCGAGATTGTTGTTCATCACCGTATAGATGCCTGTGACCATCTGCTCCGCATCCGTCTCCGACAGGGGAAAGTTCGACGTGTTCTTTTTAGTCAGGCTGTCGGTGTCGAGAAAGTTGTCGCAGCTCCCGAGCAGCGTGACACAGAGTATCGCTGAAGCTATATAAATAATCTTTTTCATATCGTTCGTACTTTAGAATGTGATGTTGATGCCGCCGATATACGCGTTGGAGCCGGGATAGTTGCCGACATCGATGCCGGACGCCCAGTTCTTGCCGTCGCCATATCCGATTTCGGGATCCATACCCGAGTATCCTGTGAACGTGATCATATTCTGTGCGGACACGTATAGGCGGAACTTCTGTACAGGAAGGAACTTGAGCACGCGCTTGAGGTCATATCCGAGAGTGATGTTGGATATCTTGAAGTAGTCTCCGTCCTCGATCCAGATGCTGGAAACTTCAGACATATTCACGTTCTTGCCGTCAGAGAAGCGGGGATATCTGTTCGTGGTGCCTTCGCCTGTCCAGTATTTGGTGTAGACATCCGTGGTGTAATTCTCGTCCGGTCTGTTCGAGAAATGCCTGTAGCTCTTGGCAATCTGCTGCCCGAAAGCTCCGTAACCGTTAACGGCGAAATCAAAGCCCTTGTAGGCTATGTTGAGGGAAAGTCCGAGGTTGAAATCCGGATTCGGGTCGCCTATCATAGTCTTGTCTGAAACTGTGATTTTTCCGTCACCGTCCACGTCTGCGAATTTGGCGTCACCCGGCTGAATGTTGCTGCCCTGCAGAGAATTGGCGGCGTCGCCGCCGCAGTTGGCATCGAGATAGGCTTTCATATCGGCTTCGTTCTGGATGATGCCGTCCACTTTATAACCCCAGAAATAACCTATCGGATAGCCGACTTCCACGCGGTAGAGCTCATCGGTGTTCTGTGCAAGCACATTGGTGTCTCCGTGGATTATGCCCTCGGAATTGGCCAGTTTGGTGACTTCATTGCTGTTATGGCTGAAAGACAGGGATGCGCCGTAGCTGAAATCGTTTCCTATGCTGTCGTTCCAGCTGAGCTGAATTTCGTAACCCCTGTTACGGATGTCGCCTCCGTTGATATACGGGGCCCCTGTACCGTAGCTCAGCAGTGTAGGAGCCACAACGAGCCAGTCCTTGGTAGTCTTGTTGTACCAGTCGAAAGCTACGCTCATACGGCTGCGCAGGAGCCTTGCATCGAAACCGAAGTCAAGCTGCTCGGAAGTTTCCCACTTTACATCCTGATTGCGGAGGATATCGGGATAGGCGCCTGTGGAAGGATTGTTCTTGTCGTTGAAATAATAAGGGGCGTCGAATGCGATGGTCGCGAGATAGTGGAAATTGTCTATGTTGCAGTTACCGTTCTGTCCCCAGGAGCCGCGGAGTTTGAAGAAACTCATCCAGTTTTTCGACCAGGACATAAAATCTTCGTTTGTGACCACCCAGCCTGCGGATACTGAAGGGAATATTCCCCATCTCTTGCCCCTCATAAAGTTAGAGGAACCGTCGGCGCGGACTACTGCCGAGAGCATATAGGTTTCGTCATAGTTGTAATTGACGCGGCCGAAGAAGGATGCGAGCGCGCCCTGAGTATTCGGCGTTCCGCCGATGGAGGTGTTTGCGGCATCGAGTCCCTGGGTATTGCCTATATAGGCGTGCTTGAACGAATCAGGGAAGAGAGAATTGGAGTTCTTCACCTCGAGAGAACTGCCGTAACCCCATTTCTCGACAGACTGTCCGAGGAGAATGTCGAAGTTGTGGGAACCGAGGCTCTTCACGAAATTCGCGGTGTTTTCCCAGCTCCACCTTGTGCTGTGGCTTTTGCTCTGCGTGACATCATCGTTCTCATTCGAATTGTTCGCGCTGAGGACGTATGCGGGAACGTATTTGCGGTAATCGGAAGTGTAAAGCTGCCATCCGGCGCTGGACTTGAACGTCAGACCTTTCATCGGGGAAAGTTCCAGGAAGAAATTGCTCTGCAGGCGGTAGCCCCGGGTGCTGTTGTTGCCGTGGTCGTATTTGAGAGCGGCGAGAGGGTTCTTGAAGTCCTGGTTGAAATCCCAGTTGTCGGCTACCATATCGCTATAGACGTAGAGTTCGCCATCGCTGTTGTACGCCGGGAGCAGAGGACAGCTGGTGAGCAGGTCGCGTATGGAATTGTAGTAGTTGTTGCCTATGGCGATGCCGGATTTGTCGGTGATGGTGAACATCACGTTCTCTCCGAATCTCAGTATATCCCTTCCGCTTTTCTTCCAGAGCGAATAGTCGGAGTTCATCCTGACCGTATATCTGTCATACTTCGGGCTGGCAGGATATCCGATGGTACCGTCCTGCTTGAAGTATGAGAAACCGAGAGCGAAACGTGAGAGGTCTGTACCGCCGGTGATATTCACGGACTGGTTCGTCATCGGAGCGTTGTGGACGGTAGCTTCTTCAAGCCAGTTCGTGCCCTTCCACTGTCCCGACATAATCTTGTCGTAGTGATTGGGGATGAGAGAAGCGAAATCGTAGCCGGAAGTTCCCTGGATTTCATAACCCTTGTTGATTATCTCCATATACTGCTTCGCATTCAGTGGAGTCACACCGTTGGTGTTGGGATTCTGGATGCCATAATAGCCGTCATAAGTAACCTGCACCTTGCCGGCCTGGCCCTGCTTGGTGGTCACGATGATTACGCCGTTCGCTGCGCGCGCACCGTAAATCGCGCTGGAGGCGGCATCTTTAAGCACGTCTATCGACTCTATGTCGTTTGGGGAAAGGGCGGTGATGGAACCACCGGGAACTCCGTCGATTACGTAGAGCGGCTCAGTATCGCTTATGGTACCCATACCTCTGATGGTCACCTTATAGCTTTCGCCCGGCTGACCGGAATTGGATGTGATGTTCACACCTGCTGCCTGACTCTGAAGGGCTCCGAAAGCGTCCACGGAATTGGTGGAGACAAGCTTGTCTCCGCCGACCTTGACGGTGGAGCCGGTAATCAGCTTCTTGCGCTGGCTGCCGTAACCCATAACCACGGCCTCGTCGAGGAGTTCGACATCATCCGGAAGCACCACGAGAAGCGCCCCGCTGCCGTCGCCCGACTTGATGACCTGAGAGAGGTATCCCACGCAGGAGACCTCAAGCTGCGCTCCCTTGCGCACCGTGATTGTGAAATTGCCGTCAAGGTCGGTGACCGCGCCGTTGACCTGTGCGGCTCCTTTCTCCGAGACGCTGGCTCCGATTATCGGAATCCCCTGCCTGTCCAGAATCCGTCCCTTTACGACTACGGGTTCATACACGGTCTGGGCATTGCGGGAGTCGGATTTATCGGATGTGACGGCAATCTTGCGGCCGTTAATCACATAGGAGACCTTCTGTCCCTCGAATATCCTGTCGAGAACGGTTTCTATGGTCGCGTTCCTTACATCGACATCCACTTTGCGAGAGAGGTCCACATCGTTGGAATTCACGATGATGGAATAATTTGTACTACGGTTCAGTTCCGTAATGGCTTCCCGCACGCTCGCTCTGCCTAGTTTCAAGTCTATGCCCTGGGCGAAGACATTGAAGCCTACGGCAATGCCAAGCAGCATCAGAAATGCTTTTTTCTTCATATTGGTTATTGTTAAAATTGGTTATTGTTTACGTGGTTCTATCTTACCTCAGCGAGAGATAGATGGTGTCATCGTAACGCTCGACCTTCATATTGCCATCAATATTCAGACAGTCGAGAATTTCATCCACGCCTTCTCCGTTCGTGAAGTAGCCGTAGAAGTGCATTGAGGCGATGTCGTTGTCCTTTATGATGATCGAAGTTCCGAAAGTTTTTTCAAGATAATTCGCTATGTCCCTCATATTCAGATTGAAGAAATGTATGGACTTCCCGTGGGCGAAAGACTCGTAGGAGTCCTGGGCGAATTTGTCTATGTTTATCTGGCCGGTCTTGCGATAATAGTGCAGGGCGTCGCCCGGGCTGAGACGGAGTGAACGTTCAGAAGAATCCTTTACCGCATTGAATGCCACGGAACCCTCTATCAGAAGCAGTTCCACACATTCGGACTGCCTGTAGGCCGTGAAGTCGAAGCGGGTTCCGTATACTTTCACCGAAGTCTCCCCACTCCGTATCTCGAACGGAATGTCCTTGTCGGAAGCGATGTCCGCGAGGACTTCACCGTCCAGAAATATGGTTCTGGAGTCACCTTCGAACTTTTCCGGGTAGGTTACTCGGGTCCCGCCGTTGAGAATCAGAAGGCTGCCGTCCGAAAGACGGAGAGAATCTGTCCGGCCGGGAGCCACGTTGAGCTCGTGCCAAGGGGTTTCTTGACTGGAACCGATGTTCAGCGCGAGCGCGACCGCCAGCGGGATGGCAACCGCCGCCGCCACGAGTTCCATCGTCTTCAGGACCTTGAGGAACACAAGCCTGCGCGACTTGAAGCCGAGCCTTGATTTGACTTCGTCCAATGCGGATGCCGTGTCGATATCCTCATCTGACGACATTCTCTCGAACTCTTCATCGAGAGCGCGGACTATATCGGATGCATCGCCTTCGCGGCTCAGCATCATCTGCACTTTCAGTGCCTCCTCCCTGCTGCAATTACCGAGCAGATAATCGTGAAGCTCATTCTTTTCCATCTTGCGCTATGAGACTGTCGTGTTGTTCTTCAAGCTTTTCAACGCCAGCTGAATATGCTTTTCCACAGTACGGACGGAAATGTTGAGGCAGTCGGCTATCTCCTGATTCGTCAGATGCATATAACGGCTCATTCTGAAAACGGTCTGCCTCTGGCCCGGGAGGGCTTCCACTCCGCGGTCGATTCTTTCCGCTGTCTCGCGGAGATTAATCATATCCTCGCAGCTTCCGCTGTCCTGGATCTCTACCCCTGATATGTTGGCGAGGGTGCAGATCTCGGGTCTGCGAAGTCTCAGATAGTCCAGACACTTGTTCCTGACCATAGTGTAGAGCAGATTCCTGACGGATTTCTCCGGGTCAAGTTTGCTGCGCCATATCCAGCAGCGGATGAAAGTGTCCTGAGTGAAGTCGCGTGCCGCCTGGGCATCCTGAAGCAATCTCCGGGCAAAGGTGCATATAAGCGGATAATAGCGTCTGAACAATTCTTCAAACGCCTGGATATCACCTGCTTTTATGCAGCTGACCAGCTGGCTGTCGCTAAGGTGTGCGCGGTTAGACTTCATTCCTTTTCATCCGTGGCTGTCATATATACGCAAAATGACCGGATCACACGTAAAGAAAAATGAGTTTTTTTGCCCAAGGTATATCAAGCTGTTTTTTTATGAATCACTTGGGAGACGAATCGGAGTAGAATTCCCTGAGGACTCCGAGGGAGCGGAGGTGGATGGACGATTCGGTATGGTATTCCAGATAACGGACTATGGAGGAGGCTATGCCGTTACGGACACTGCCCGACAGGGGCAGAAGCATCGCCGAGGGAAGGTCCGAGCGCATAAGGCGCTCCAGAACGGCCTGATGCTCTCCGGAGAACGGAAGCATATCCTTTGCCGAAGGCCTGAATCCCAAAGCAGAGCAGAATGACAACAGGAAATACAGAGGGAAGTTGCTGAAGTCCGTCTGCAGAGCGTCCAGAGTCAGAATCTGCCCCTCGCACCAGTCGTACAGCCCTTCCTCGGCGGAGCCGTCCTTCACGGTGCGGTATATGAGTTCCGCCATAAAGAGAGTCATCGTATTCTTTCTGATGTCGCCCCGGACACCCGCGAGGGGATGTTTCAGTCCTACGGGCTTCGCAGTCCAGAGTTCGGAACGGGGGTTCTCGGTGACGGAGATTTCCAGAAGGCTGAACGGCAGAAGCAGCGACATCCTGCTGCTCCTCCCGACACGCAGCAGGAAGCTGCGCCGTCCGGTACTTCGTCCCAGACAATGCAGTACCTCCAGACCGTCTCTTGCCCGGGTGCTGTTCAGAACCACCACTTCTTCATCGAATGTCATACGGGCGCAAAGGTAGCGAAAATGCCCCGGAATCCTTATATTTTGATGACGCTGCTTCAGCGGCTTTTTGAGAAGACAATAATTATCCTCATTTTTGCGGCAAAAGAATAGAATGATATGAAAACCCTGAAAGTGATTTGCGTAGCGGCGGCGCTATGCTTTATGATGGGCGGGGCGGCATTGGCCGCAGGCCCCGAAGTCTTGATACCCGTTCCGGTGAAAGTGGAACTCGGGACCGGGACTTACACTCCGGCGGCGGACGGAAGCGATGTGCGGGTGCATCAGGCTACCCGGCAGTTTGCGAAAGAACTCGCCAGCCTGAATCTTCCGGACTTCGCCCGCGAAGAGGCGTACAGGCTCGTGGTGGGCAGGAAAGGTATTGATATCTACGCCCTTACGCAGGAGGGGGTGTTCCGCGCACGCACGACTCTGCAGCAGATGCTCGCCTGCGACGGGACGCTCCCGCAATGCACGATTCTCGACTATCCGCGTTTCCGCCATCGCGGGCTGATGCTCGACATTTCGCGCAACTTCCGCGACAAGGACTTCATCCTCAAGCAGCTGGACGCGATGGCGCAGCTGAAGATGAGCACGCTTCATCTGCATCTCACGGACGATGCGGGCTGGCGCATACAGATAGACTCGTATCCGGAGCTGACCTCGCGGGCCGCCTGGAGAGAGGGCGCGACCTATGAAGAGTGGCGCAGCGGCGGCCACCGCTATTCCGCGGAGGGTTCTCCCGAGGCGCGTGGAGGTTATCTGACGAAGGACGATGTCCGCGAGATAGTCGCCTACGCAGCAGACAGATACATAGAGATAATCCCCGAAATCGAGATTCCCGCGCACTCCGGAGAAGTGCTCGCCGCCTACCCCGAACTCTCCTGCCTGAAGCCGGACGGCACGAAGGCCAATCCGGGCGGTGACCTCTGCCCCGGCAACGCTCTCGTCTATCCTATGTACGAGGCGATTCTGAGCGAAGTCATCGAACTCTTCCCGAGCCCGTACATTCATATCGGAGGAGACGAGGCGGCTAAGACGAACTGGAAGGATTGCCCTGTCTGTCAGCATCTTATGAACGAACGCGGACTGAAGGACGTGGACGAGCTACAGAGCCATATGATCGGGCACTTCGTGAACTTCCTCGCGGAAAAGGGACGCCGCGCCATCGGCTGGGACGAAATTCTCCAGGGCGGACTTCCGGAGGGCGCGGCGGTGATGTCGTGGCGCGGCACTGAAGGCGGGCGCAAAGCGGCGGAGTTGGGACACGACGTCGTGATGTCGCCCGGCAGCCATTGTTACTTCGACTCGGCCCAGGACGCTCCGTACTCGCAGCCAAAGGCTTTCAGCGGCTACACGAGCCTCGAGCGCGCATACTCTTTCGAGCCTGTGCCGGAGGGGCTCTCCGATGCGGCGCAGAGCCATATTCTCGGCCTTCAGGCCAATCTGTGGTCGGAATACATCCCTACGGCCGCCCAGATGGAGTATATGATGTATCCCCGGGCATTCGCCATAGCGGAAATCGGCTGGAGCCCGGCTGAAAACAAGGATTATGCGGATTTCCGGGGGAGGGCCATAGCGCTTGCGGACCGGCTGCGCTCACAGGGTTACAACCCGTTCGAGCTTAGGGGTGAGATCGGCCGCAGGCCCGAGTCGCTCAAGCCTCTGGAGCATCTTGCGGTCGGAGCGGAACTTACGTTCAACGGTCGCTGCCGCTATAACCGGGGCTACCCGGCGGGCGGGGACAATGCTCTGGTGGACGGTCAGCTCGGCGGCTGGTTCTACAAGGACCTGCTCTGGCAGGGCTATCTCTGCGACGTGGACATCACCCTCGACCTCGGGTCCGTTAAGGACATCCACTATGTGGGAGCCACCTTCCTTTCGCACACTTCCGCAGGAGTTGGCTTCCCTGTCCGCACGGAGGTTTCCTTCTCTGAGGACGGCGAGAACTTCAGCGAGCCGGTGGTCTGCCTCTCGGAGCATCCGGACACGGACTCCTGGGCGCTGCTGAATACTCTGGGCACCGTGGTGAACGCCAAGGCGCGATACATCCGCTACCGGGCAGTCCGCGACACGGTGAATCCCGCCCACGCATTCATCTTCATCGATGAGATAGTGGTGAACTGATTGACGGAAAAAACCTGCCACACGGCAGTTTTTTTCGTCCAATCATATGCCGCCTTCCCGGAAAGCTCCGACCCGACTGATGCGTGCTGTGCTGCGGGAGCTGAGAATGTGTACGCGCAGAGCGGAAACTTCGGTGTCGGGAATGCGCAGCAGGCATTTGTGACCGACGGTAGTCCCCTCGCAGAGCTTAGTCCAGACCCCGTCCTTGAGTCCCTCCACGGTGAACGACTCCACTCTCTGGCCCCTGCTGATGTCCTCCTGAAGCATAAGGACGTTTATAGGTGCCGCTTCACTGAGCTTGTACTCGCGTACATCCCCCGACTTGGCGTTCCACAGGGCATTCCCGTCCTGTACGAAGTCAGTCCCGAAAGTCTCCTCAAGGTATCCGGCGAACTCCGCGAGTCTGACGGAATCGGCCTCGTGGATATGTCCCCTGCGGTCCGGCGGAATGTTCAGCAGGAGCACCGAGTTGCAGCCCACCGACTGGTAGTAGATGTCCGCGAGGTCTTTCAGGCTCTTGACCTGCGAGTCCTGTTCCGCGTGGTAGAACCAGCCCGGACGGATGGACACATCGACCTCCGACGGATACCAGAACAGTTCTCCGGCTTTCTCCAGCATCGTTCTGCTGCCGAGATCCTCGGACTGGGAATTGATTCCGAGCTCCTTGTTTATCTCCGCGCCTCGTCCCTGTGCGTCCGGGGCGAATACGGTCGCGCTCCACTCCGTCTGCCTGCCCATTCCGCTTTCATTGCCCACCCAGCGGGCATCATCTCCCATATTGGCCGCTACGGCGGCCGGCTGAATCTTGCGTATGGTCGCGTAGATGGCTTCCCAGTCGTACACCTGCTTGCGGCCGTCCGGACCCTCGCCGTTCGCGCCGTCGAACCAGATTTCATCTATTGTGCCGTAGCCGGTGAGAAGCTCGGTGAGCTGGGCTATGAAATATTTGTTGTACTCCGGGGAGTTTCCGTAGCAGGGCGCGTGACGGTCCCAGGGCGAGAGATAGACTCCGAACTTCATTCCGTACTTTTCGCAGGCATCGCGCACCTCCCTCACTATGTCCCCCTTACCGTCTTTCCAGGGCGACGAGGCTACGGAGTGCGTGGTGGTCGCGGTCGGCCACAGGCAGAATCCGTCGTGATGTTTCGCGGTGAGCAGGGCCATTCTGAAGCCGGCACGGCTGAGTGTGCGGATCCACTGGTCGGCATCGAAATCCGTAGGGTTGAAAAGAGCGGGATCTTCCTGTCCGCTGCCCCATTCCTGTCCTGTGAAGGTGTTCATTCCGAAATGGAGGAATGCGGTCATCTCGAGTTGCTGCCATTCCAGCTGGCTTCCGGTAGGGACAAGCCTTGCGGCCATCTCCACTTTTTCGTCTATGGTGCCGCCCTCGGGGAACACCAGATGTTTTACATAATACTGCTCCTTCGGCGCACAGGCCGCCAGAAGCACCAGAGCGAGAATCAGTGTCTTTTTCATAATGCGGTCGGTTTTGGTGATATCATCACTTGCTGCAAAAATACGAAAAAATCATTATCTTCGCGGACCTATGATATACCGTAAACTTACTGAAAAAGAAATCTCCGTTCTGGAGTCGCAGGGCTGTTCAGCCGCTGACTGGTCTGAAATCGAAGTGGCCGAAGAATTCTCGGCCGAATATGTGAAATCGGTGCGTTTCTCCGGGAAAGTGCGTCTGGGCGCGTTCCGGAAGGAATTCACGCTTGCCGGAGGTGTAAAAAAGCATTCCGGCATCTGTTTCGCGACACTCCACAATGTCACCGTGGGTAATGACTGCTGCATAGAGAATGTCAAGAACTACATAGCGAATTATGATATAGGACACGATACTTTCATCGAGAATGTGGACATTATCCTCACGGACGGGCTCTCGTCTTTCGGAAATGGAGTGGAGGCCTCCGTGCTCAACGAGACCGGAGGAAGGGAAGTGGTCATTTTCGACCGCCTCACAGCGCAGACGGCATATATTATGGCTCTCTACCGCCATCGCCCCGAACTGATTGCCGAGCTGAAAAAACTCATCCGGAAATATGTCGAGGGCATCTCCTCATCCTGCGGACACATCGGACATAACGTCACCATAGTCGATTCCGGCTACATAAAAAACGTCAAGGTCGGCGACTTCTGCAAGATAGAAGGCGCGTCGAGACTCAAGAACGGGAGCCTGAACTCGAATGAAGTCACCCCCGTGCATATCGGCTCGGGCGTGACAGGTGATGATTTCATCATATGCAGCGGCTCTTCCGTAGAGGACGGCGTGACATTCTCGCGCTGTTTCATCGGGCAGGCCTGCAGGCTCGGCCACAACTACTCCGCCTCGGACTCCCTCTTCTTCAGCAACTGCCAGGGGGAGAACGGCGAAGCCTGCGCGATTTTCGCGGGGCCGTACACCGTCACTCATCACAAATCCACGCTGCTGATAGCCGGGATGTTCTCCTTTATGAATGCAGGGTCCGGTTCGAACCAGAGTAACCATATGTACAAGCTGGGTCCCATCCATCAGGGCATTATGGAGCGCGGAGCCAAGACGACCTCGGACTCATACATCCTGTGGCCGGCCAAGGTGGGCGCGTTCTCTCTCGTAATGGGGCGTCACGTAAGCCATCAGGACACCTCCAGCCTGCCTTTCTCCTATCTCATAGAGAATCAGGGGACATCGTACATTATGCCGGGCGCTAACCTCAAGTCGGTCGGGACTATCCGCGATGCGAAGAAATGGCCGCAGAGGGACGGACGCAGGGACCCCGACAAACTGGATATGATAAACTATAACCTCCTCAGCCCGTACACGGTACGCAAGATGCTCAAGGCCATAGCCATTCTCAATGACCTCCAGAAGACTTCCGGAGAGAATTCGGCATCCTACTCCTACCAGAGCGGCGTGATAAAGAGGACATCGCTGCTGAAAGGGCTGAAGCTCTATGGTCTCGCGATAGACAAGTTTCTCGGCAATTCATTCATCTCCAGACTTATGAGCGTGGAGTTCGATGATATGGACGGCCTCCGCGAGGCTCTGAAGCCGGAGTCGAATACAGGGCTTGTGCATTGGGTGGACCTGTCCGGACTAATCGCTCCCCGTTCCGCCGTCGAGAAGCTTATGGACCGGATTCAGAGCGGCGAGCTGGAGAGTGTCGATGATATAACTTCCGGCTTTGCGGAGATTCACGGAAAATATTACGATTACGAATGGACCTGGGCCTACAGGATTATACGGGAGTATTACGGCATAGACCTTTCGACTGCCCCGGCTGAGGAGATGCTCGCCCTCGTGGAGCGGTGGAAGAACTCCGTCGTGACGCTCGACAATATGGTCTATGAGGACGCGCGCAAGGAATTCAGCCTCTCCGCTATGACAAGTTTCGGCGCGGACGGGAATGAAGAAAGGAGAATCCTGGACTTCGAGCAGGTGCGCGGCTCGAACTTCGAGTCGAATCCGTTCGTCGCCTCGATCCGCGAGCACATCGAGGTCAAGTCGAAGCTCGGAGAGGCCGCATCCGCCAGAATCCGCTCGGTCGCGGAATAGTAGACTTCGTAGTTTTATCCTCCACGACGGAAGTGCTAAAACTGCACGGAATAAGTCCACCCGATCAGCGGAATGACATCTTCGCTGTAGAACAGCGACTTGCAGGTGATGCCGCAGGAGGAAGATACTCTTTGCCGAATAATTAGTAATTTTGCGACGCGCTGCGGGGCAGGTCCCCGGAGCACTTGGATTATGGATAAAAAACAAATTCCGGTTCTGCTGCTCACCGGTTATCTGGGCAGCGGAAAGACCACTCTGGTCAATCGTATTCTCTCGAACCGTAAAGGCATACGCTTCGCGGTGATAGTTAATGACATAGGTGAAGTCAATATCGATGCTGACCTCATACAGAAGGGCGGTGTGGTAGGCACTGCAGACGACAGTCTCGTGGCTCTCCAGAACGGCTGCATCTGCTGCACCCTGAAGATGGACCTCGTACAGCAGCTCAGCGACATAGTATCTGCCGGCAAGTTCGACTACATAGTCATCGAAGCGAGCGGTATCTGCGAGCCGGAACCCATCGCGCAGACCATCTGTTCCATCCCTTCCCTCGATTCGCGCTATACGGAGTGCGGCATCCCCGTACTCGACTGCATAGTGACTGTCGTGGACGCGCTCAGGATGCAGAGCGAGTTCGGCTGCGGCCTGGACCTCAAGCGCAAGGACATAGACGAAGACGATATAGAGAATCTCGTGATCCAGCAGATAGAATTCTGCAACAAGATTCTGCTGAACAAGGCTTCCGAGGTCACGCCCGAGGAACTCGGCCGCGTGCGGGCGATAGTCCGCGAACTCCAGCCCAAGGCGGAAATCATCGAGTGCGACTGGGGGGATGTGGATCTGGACAGCCTGCTGAACACGCATCTTTTCGATTTCGAGAGCGTCGTGACTTCGGCGACCTGGATCCGGGAAGTCGAGGGGCATCACGATGAGGATGAAGAGGAGCACGAGCACGATGAGGACCACGATCACG
>JAUMVX010000008.1 GCA_030529945.1 Bacteroidia bacterium
CGTCACGCCCGACGTGATCGGGCGTCTTTGCTGCCGCAGGGAAGAGATTGCCGGTCGGGGCCGGCAATGACGGCTTTCGTCACGCCCGACCTGATCGGGCGTCTTTGCTGCCGGACCGGCATTCCCTTCGAGCGGCACATCGTCTCCGACTCCATCCGGGGTGAAAAAGAGGCCTTTTTTCACCCCGTACCTATTTCCGAAGCCCTCCGGGGTGATAATAACGTTTTATTTCACCCCGACTTCGAAACGGACCGGACCGGCCCCGCAACAGTGATTCAAGGCTGCGCCAGAGGCGACACCGTCCGGATCGACTGCGGATCAGGAGAAATGAAAGTGCGAAATCGTGGGCACGGGAGTGCTAAATCAGGAGTTTTTTTGTAGATTTGTCGGGGAAGGGACTGTCCTTTCCTTTTTTTGGGTAATTACTTAGTAGGGATGAAATAATGAGTTGGTAATGTTTTGTGCAGTTTTTTTGTGGTTTAATTTGTTTATAAAGATGGAGTGTACCGGAGTACGCGAGGGATGAATAAATGAATTTAGACCAGAAAGACGAGCAAAAGTACCAAGTTTTTTTCAGAGTTACTTAGTAACCCCCTGACCGCCTCCGGACACCGGAACGAAATATGAACCCCTAACCGCATCCAAACATCGGAACCTATATGAGAATAACCGCATTATCTCTAGCATCGGGAGCACTTCTCGCCTTCTCGGGCCTTCTCGATGCCCAGCCGCGCCTTACGGGCGGCACTTCCTACCTGATGAATCAGGCCATTGACATCAGCGACGATTTCCGCGACCTGGCTAACACCTACTTCATCGCGGATCACCTCGCGAGTTTCGATGCAGCCTCGGGCGAGGGCCTCGTGGGCTGGAAGCGCTACCGTATGACCCCGCGCCAGGCGTTCAACACCAATATCCAGCAGGTCCAGGAGCTTCAGATGCTCGACTTCCCGGGCACAGCGTACGTGAACGACCCCGAGCTTCGCATCAAGCTCGACTTCATCTCCCCACGCACCGTCCGCGTCCGTATGCTCACCACTCCCGTGGTTCCTCGCGAGGAGGAGTCCATTATGCTGGACGGCAAGCCGTCCAATGACACCTCCTGGAAGGTGACTGAGACTGGGGACTATGTCCTCTACACCGGCGACTTCGGCTCCATCCGGATTGACCGCTCCCCGTGGCGCATCGTCGTTTTGGATTCCGAAGGGCGCGTCCTCACCCGGACCGCCGCCTGTCAGGACACTGACCTCACCCAGGTCAAGTTCCTCCCCTTCTCATTCATTAAGAGGGGCAGCGACAACGCCCGCAGAATCAACCCTGTATTCACCCTTTCCGCCGGCGAGATGATTTTCGGCTGCGGCGAGAGCGCCACGGGACTTGACAAGGTCGGGCAGAAGCTGAACCTCTTCGTCACGGACCCTCAGGGGCCGGAGACCGACCAGATGTACAAGCCCGTCCCGTTCTATATGAGCAGCCGTGGCTACGGCTTATTCTACCACACCTCGGCTCCCCTCACCTGCGACTTCGGGGCGAGCTACATTGGGCTGCAGAAGATATATATGGGAGACGAGAATCTGGACCTCTTCATCTTCCTCGGGGAGCCGAAGGACATCCTCGACGAATACACCACCCTCACCGGCAAGGCCGAGATGCCTCCGCTCTGGTCCTTCGGCACCTGGATGAGCCGCATCTCCTACTTCACGCAGAAGGACGGCTATGACGTGGCGAAGCACATCCGCGAGGGCCGCTACCCTTGCGACGTAATCCATTTCGACACCGGCTGGTTCGAAGTGGACTGGCAGTGCGACTACGAGTTCTCGAAGACCCGCTTCGAAGATCCGCGGAAAATGCTCGACGACCTCAAGGCCGACCATTTCCATACCTGCCTCTGGCAGCTTCCGTATTTCACTCCGGGAAACCGCTATTTCGGCGAGCTGATAGATAAGGGATTGAACGTGAAGAACGGCAACGGCTCCCTCTCCTACGAGGATGTCGTCCTGGACTTCTCGAACCCCGAGACCGTTAAGTGGTATCAGGACAAGATTGGACGCCTGCTCGATATGGGAGTCGGAGCGATAAAGGTCGATTTCGGCGAGGCGGCCCCTCTGGACGGCATCTACCACAGCGGCAAGAGCGGATGGTACGAGCACAACCTCTATCCTCTGAGGTACGGGAAGGCTGTGTCTGACATCACGGCTGAGCGTCACGGCGAGCGGATAATGTGGGCACGCTCTGCGTGGGCGGGTTCGCAGAGGTACCCTCTGCAGTGGGGCGGCGATGCTGCGACGTCCGACACGGGTATGCTCGGGACCCTGCACGCGGGCCTCTCCTTCGGCCTTTCGGGCTTCTCCTTCTGGAGCCACGATATGGGCGGCTTCGTGCAGTCCAGCCCTGAGGACCTCTACTGCAGGTGGATTCCGTTCGGCTTCCTGACCTCCCACACCCGGGCGCACGGTGCGCCTCCTACGGAGCCTTGGCTCTACGACAGCGAAAGGATGCAGACGGTGTTCCGCGAGAGCGCCGAGATGAAGTACAGGCTTATGCCTTACGTCTATGCCCAGGCCAAGGAATGCACGCAGAAGGGTCTGCCGATGCTCCGCGCTCTCTTCGTGGAGTTCCCGCACGATCCTGGGGCCTGGAAGATTGATGACGAGTATATGTTCGGCTCGCAGATTCTCGTGGCTCCGCTTCTGGAGGAAGGGATGACCGGAAGGACGGTCTATCTCCCTGAGGGAAAGTGGATTGACTATCAGACCGGCAAGGTCTATACGGGCGGCTGGAGAGAAATCGAGGCGGGAAAACTCCCTGTGATAATGCTGGTGCGCGACGGCTCCGTCCTTCCGCACGTCGCCCTCGCCCAGTCCACCGACCAGATCGACTGGAGCCGTATGGAACTGCGTCTTTACGCCGCCGACGCGAAGACCGCGTCGGGTCTGGTCTGCCTCCCGTCCGACGGGTCTCTCCAGACCGTGAAGGTCGACCGCTCCGGCCGCATCCTCTCCGCCCCGAAGGGCGTTTCGGTGAAGGTCGTCAGGTGAGGGTGAAAAAGACTTGAGTCCGGGGTGAAAAAGAGACCTTTTTTCACCCCGGACTTGTTTTCAGAGGCCTTCGGGGTGAAAATAACGTTTTATTTCACCCCGGAATCCTTTCGTCCTCCTCTCTCCGTCCCTCCCTCCTTTTCCCGTCTGTCCTCTTTTTCCTTCTCTTTCCTTCTCTTTCCTTCTTTCCTTCTTCCTCCCCGGCCCGACCTCCTTGTCATTGCCGGCCCCGACCGGCAATCTCATCTTCCACGGCGGCCTGCGGCTAATTTGGATTATTCGAAATTAGTTCATACATTTGAACCATTATGGATTATTTCGAGCGAGCATCAGAAGAAGTTTTTTTGAGAATCACTGAGTGGAGATAATGTGGGGTGTGTATTGAGAATCACTAAGGGGGGGGACAAGTAGGAGTGTACCTTTTGTACAGATGCTTTTGCAATGATTTATAATTAGTTATGGGCTTGAAAATGATTCTGTTGACTATCCTGTGCAGCCTGATGCCGCTTCTGGTGTCAGCTCAGAACCTACCGGATGTGAAGCTTTCAGATGCTAAGGGCAGACCTGTCCGTACATCTTCGCTGCTCAACGGCAAGACTCCCGTAGTGGTGACATTCTGGTCCACTACCTGCAAATACTGCATAGACGAGATAGACGCATTGGGCGAAGCCCTCGAAGACTATGAGGGTCTGCCGCTTCGCGTGGTCTGCGTCTCTGTGGACGACAGCCGCTCGCTGCAGCGTGCGAAGGCTATGGCGGCTTCGCGCGGCTGGGACGGCTTCACGGTGCTCTACGACACGAACAGGCAGCTCTACCGGGCGCTGAACGTGGTGAATATCCCTCAGCTTTTCGTTTATGACAAGGACGGCAGGCAGATCCACTCGCATACCGGGTACTCGCCCGGTGACGAACTTGAAATCCTGAAGAAACTGCTTTGAGAAGGCCCCCGGTTATTTATGCGGAGTTTTCAAGACAGTTTCGGACTCTAAGTTATTTTTTAGGAATCACTAAGATTATTAACCATCTCTGAAGCGCGACCATAGAAGCTTCAGATACAAAACAATAGCGTATGAGAAAACTTTTTACCTTACTCGGAGCGGCAGCGATGGCGCTGCTGATGATGACTTCCTGCGAGAAGAAAGGGAAAGAGCCGGACGAAATCGTAAGCAAGATTTCCGTTGCTCCGACCGAGCTTTCCTTCTCCGCGAAGTCGGAAACCAAATCCGTCAGCGTCAGCTCAAACGTCGCTTGGACGGCGAGCAGCACGGAGTCCTGGGTGAAACTGGGAGCTACGGGCGGCAGCGGCGACACCTCGCTGAACATCTCCATCGATGAAAACTCCTCGACCGCTCAGCGCAGCGCGACCGTCACGTTCAAGACGAAGGACGGAAAGGCTACCGCCAATCTCACTGTAAATCAAGATGCTGCGAGCACCTTACTGTCGGTATCACCTTCGGAGCTTTCTTTCAGCGCGAAGGGCGAATCGAAGAGCGTGAACCTCAAGTCTAACACTTCGTGGAAGGCCTCTTCGAGCGAGTCCTGGGCTACCATAGATAAGTCCTCCGGTAGAGGCGATGAGACTATCGGCATCAGCGCAGCGGAGAACACAGGAACAACTTCGCGGACTGCGACCGTCACCTTCATCACCGACGACGGGAAATCCACCGCCACCGTGAAACTCACCCAGGAGGGTGCTGACGTAGTGTTCAGCATCGACAGGAGCGAGGTGAATGTGGCGGCGGAAGGCGGAGAGTTCACCATAAAGGTGACGAGCAATATCGGCTACAAGATAGACTCCAAGCCGGAGTGGGTGGAGCAGAAGAGCAAGTCCACTTCCGGAAACGTGGACACCTATACGTACAGCGCCAAGGCAAACACCGCGTCCTCCGTCCGCGAGGGAACCATCGTCTTCTGCAACGACAACGAAGTCTGCATCCCTGTCACGGTGAAGCAGGCGGCAGCGGACGCTTCTCTCTCAGTCTCCCCTGCCGAGCTGAGCTTCAGCGCGAAGGGCGAATCGAAGAGCGTAAGCCTCAAGTCTAACACTTCGTGGAAGGCCTCTTCGAGCGAGTCCTGGGCTACCATAGATAAGTCCTCCGGTAGAGGCGATGAGACTATCGGCATCAGCGCAGCGGAGAACACAGGAACAACTTCGCGGACTGCGACCGTCACCTTCATCACCGACGACGGGAAATCCACCGCCACCGTGAAACTCACCCAGGAGGGTGCTGACGTAGTGTTCAGCATCGACAGGAGCGAGGTGAATGTGGCGGCGGAAGGCGGAGAGTTCACCATAAAGGTGACGAGCAATATCGGCTACAAGATAGACTCCAAGCCGGAGTGGGTGGAGCAGAAGAGCAAGTCCACTTCCGGAAACGTGGACACCTATACGTACAGCGCCAAGGCAAACACCGCGTCCTCCGTCCGCGAGGGAACCATCGTCTTCTGCAACGACAACGAAGTCTGCATCCCTGTCACGGTGAAGCAGGCGGCAGCGGACGCTTCTCTCTCAGTCTCCCCTGCCGAGCTGAGCTTCAGCGCGAAGGGCGAATCGAAGAGCGTAAGCCTCAAGTCTAACACTTCGTGGAAGGCCTCTTCGAGCGAGTCCTGGGCTACCATAGATAAGTCCTCCGGTAGAGGCGATGAGACTATCGGCATCAGCGCAGCGGAGAACACAGGAACAACTTCGCGGACTGCGACCGTCACCTTCATCACCGACGACGGGAAATCCACCGCCACCGTGAAACTCACCCAGGAGGGTGCTGACGTAGTGTTCAGCATCGACAGGAGCGAGGTGAATGTGGCGGCGGAAGGCGGAGAGTTCACCATAAAGGTGACGAGCAATATCGGCTACAAGATAGACTCCAAGCCGGAGTGGGTGGAGCAGAAGAGCAAGTCCACTTCCGGAAACGTGGACACCTATACGTACAGCGCCAAGGCAAACACCGCGTCCTCCGTCCGCGAGGGAACCATCGTCTTCTGCAACGACAACGAAGTCTGCATCCCTGTCACGGTGAAGCAGGCTGCGGGCAAAGCCGACGATGAGGAGGATTCCTCTTCCTGGGCAGGCAAGGATTTCTATCACAAGTCGCTGGGAATGCGATTCACCGCCACTTGGTGCGGATACTGTCCGATAATGGCTGAAAGTTACAAGCTGGCGCAGAGCAAATATCCGGACAAAATCGAATTGCTGAATCTCCACGCGAGTTCCTCGAATCTGGCATTCAGCGGCACGGCCACGCTCGCCAGCGTGTTCAACGTCACCGGATACCCGACAGGAATAGTGGACTATAGGAAACTGATAGAAAATTACAACAGCGAGTACGCCTCGACATTGATAGTCAATGCAGTTAAGGAGACGGAAGCGAATTACCCTACCCGGAGCGGAATCTCCTTCACTTCGTCAGTTTCCGGGACTAAGCTCAGTGTGGACGTGAAACTCTACATAAAGGAAAAGGGAGACTACAAACTCGCGGTCGTCCTGCTTGAGGACGGAATCGTAGGCTATCAGAACGGCGGAGGGAACAATTATCACCACGACGGGATAGCGAGGCTTGCGGTTTCCGACATAAAGGGCGACGCTTTCTCCACTTCTTCGGACAACAAGACAGTGAGCAAGCAGTACAGCGCGACCCTCTCGTCCGGATGGGACAAGGGCAATCTCCGGGTTCTGGTCTATGTCCTCAAATCCTACGGCTCCAGAAGCGTCATAAGCAGCGGCAGCTACGGGAACTACTATGTGGACAACGCCGCAAGTGCGGCAGTCGGCACGGAGCTGAAGCTCACATTCACTGACGGGTCCTCCCTCAGCGGAGGCAACGAAGACACGATAGACGGTGGAGAAATAATTCTGAATTAGAACGTTATGAAGACATATAAGATAATGGGAGCCTTGACTCTCGGCACAGTTCTCGCCCTTACTTCCTGCGTGGAAGAGAAGATGGTGGAAGAGGGACAGATTACCGTCCTGAAGGCGAGCATAGAGCAGCCTACACGTACACAGCTCTCGGAACCTGACGGAGGCAGATATAAGACCCTGTGGGTCGAGAATGACGCCATCGGAGTGTTCG
Organism: Bacteroidia bacterium; assembly: GCA_030529945.1. GTDB lineage: Bacteria > Bacteroidota > Bacteroidia > Bacteroidales > UBA932 > Cryptobacteroides. Next base: position 7,109 of record JAUMVX010000008.1, read on the forward strand.
ACGGCGGCAGAGCCGTCACTGAGTTCGGACTCCTCGGCGGAGCGGGCACCGTTACCGGAGAATTCCAGGGAGTCCTGTTCACCAACGATATCGTGGCGGTATATCCCTTCTCCATCTGCGAAAGCATCTCCGGAAAGACAGTTTCGGTCAACTTGCCGGAAGAACAGAGCTACAAAGAAGGAAACATAGCGGACGGAGCCTATCCTATGGTGGCGGTCAGCACAAACACCAGCCTGAACTTTCGGAATCTCTGTTCGGTACTGAAGGTCTCTATGACCGGAAGCCTGAAAGTGAACTACATAACTTTCCTGCCGAACGATGCCAGTGTCAAGGCATCGGGAGCTGCTGCCATAACTGCGGACTCCTCCGCTCCGCAGCTGCAGATGTCGGAGAGCGCCACCGGCTTCGTGAAGCTCGTCTGTCCTTCCGTCTCCCTCTCGGGAACGGAGACCGACTTCTATATCGTCGTACCCGCCCAGAACTACCCGGGAGGCTTCTCGCTTAAGATCAACACCGATGAGGGGGATGTGGTGAAAAGCATCAAGACTGATGTCAGCCTGAGCCGCTCGCAGCTTTACCGCATAGCTCCGTTCGAGTGCAAGATGGACGAAAGCGGCAAGTACATTCTCTTCGAGGACAAGAACTTCGAGTCCTACCTCATCGCGAACTTCGACACTGACGGCGACGGAGCGATCAGCTATGACGAGGCCCTCGCCATCGAGAGTATAGATGTCAATACTGACAATATATCTTCCCTCGCCGGTATCGAGTATATGACGAATCTGAGAATTCTCCACGCCAGAGGCAGTTATGAGTGGAACAGTTCCGAACAAAAAAATATAAAAGGAGGAATACTGAAGGGCATTGATATCTCCAAGAATACCAAACTGTATAGTCTCGAGGTCTCATATAACCTGTTGACTTCGCTTGATGTCAGCAACAACCAGAAACTGAATAAATTGTCCTGTGAGCACAATAATCTGTCCTCTCTCGATTTAAGCAGCATCTCTGAACTGCTGTCGTTGGATTGCAGCTTCAATCAATTGTCCTCTCTGGATGTGAGCGGCAACCCCGGACTGGAATGGTTATACTGTCACAGCAATCAATTGTCAGCTCTGGATTTGAGAAAGAATCCGAAACTGCAGCTGGTGTTCTGTGACAGCAATAAATTGTCCTCTCTGGATGTGAGCGGAAACCCCGGACTGGAATGGTTATACTGTAACAGCAATCAATTGTCAGTTCTGGATGTAAGCAAGAATCCGGCACTGCAGTATTTGGAATGTGGCAGTAATAACCTGTCCGCACTGGATGTAAGCTGCAACCCCGAACTGCAGAGATTCTCCTGTTACAGCAATCAATTGTCCTCTCTGGATGTAAGCTGCAACCCCGAACTGCAGAGATTCTCCTGTTACAGCAATCAATTGTCCTCTCTGGATGTAAGCAAGAATCCGAAACTGCTGACCCTTCACTGTTACTCAAACAGACTGACCTCGCTGGACCTCAGTGTCTGCACGCAGCTTAAGAATCTGGTATGCCACGAAAACAGCTTGACATCGCTGAAATTGGGCCCGAACACAGTGCTGGGAACAGTTTACTGCTATACCAACAATCTCACCTCCCTGGACATTTCGAAGAACACCGGCCTCAAGCTGCTTTCAGCAGTATATAATCCGCTCAAGACCCTCTATATTTACGAAGGCCAGCTGAGTGACATCCCGAACCTTTATCTCCCGGACGGTGTTAACGCCGTGGTCGGCTCCGAGCCGGAAGGGGACGAGCAGTTCTCGGTAAGCCCGACATCCTTCGACATCGACGGCGAGGAGCAGGATATCACTGTGACCGTCACCGCGTCGATGGAGTACTCGCTGAACTCCACCCCCGACTGGATAAGTCAGAAGTCCGTCAGCTCCGGGACCTACACCTTCACGGTGAGCGAAAACAGCTCATCCTCCGCCAGAAGCGGCTCCATAGTCTTCAAGAATGTCAGCGGCTCAGCCCTTGCCGTGACTGTCAGCCAGGGCATAAAGACCTATACCTCTTCCGACTACAGCCAGGACGGTGTCGTGACCAAGCTCCAGTCCTCCACCGTAGGCAAGGGTATAGACGTGGTCTTCGTGGGTGACGCCTTCGCGGACAAGGACCAGGAACTTTTCAACAAATATGTGAATCTCGGTATGGAGGCCTTCTTCACGGAAGAGCCGTTCCGTAGCACACGGGAGCGCTTCAGCATCTACCGCATCGGTTCCGTCTCGAAAAACGGAATCATCGCCCAGGAAGGCGGAGACACCAAGTTCTCGGCGGAGTTCACGGGCGGAACCAACATAAAAGGCGCGGACGAAGTCATCTTCGATTTCGTGAAGACAAACCTTCCGTCCGTGGACCTCACGAAGACCATCATTTTCGTGATAATAAACAAGGCCAAATATGCCGGCACCTGCTGGATGTACAGCAACAACCAGGCAATCTGCTATGTCCCTCTCTGCACCGGCGGGGAGGAATTTGCCCGGATCGTGAGGCACGAGGGCTGCGGCCACGGCTTCGGAAAGCTCGCGGACGAGTACGTGGCGATCAGTACGGCCATCCCGCAGAGCGCGATAGACGAGCTGAACCAGTGGCGCTCGTTCGCCTTCGGCTTCTATGAGAATGTGGATGTCACTTCCGACCCGGCCGCCATACTCTGGTCCGGATTCATCTCCGATACGAGGTACGCAGGCAAAGTGGGAGTCTATGAAGGCGGCTACACCTACGCCACCGGAGTCTACCGTCCTACGGACTACAGCATAATGCGCTACAATACAGGCGGTTTCAACGCTCCGTCGCGCGAAGCCATCTACAAGAAGATAATGAAATTCTCCGAAGGAGACGCGTGGACGTACGACTATGAGACCTTCGTCGCGTTCGACGCACCTGCGAGGAGTGCGGCCGCAGTCGCCCGGGCTGCCGCCCAATGCGCATCCGTGGACACGTCCGCTTTCGTCCCTCTCGCGCCGCCTGTACTCGTGATGGTCGACTGATGATTCTTCACAAAAAGTCATCACGGAAATGAAGGCGAAGCACTGTGCGCTTCTGCTGCTTGCGCTGGGAATCAGTTTCATCTCCGGTGCCCGGAACGAAAGTTCCTGGCACTGGAGTTTCGAATCGAACGACTACGTCTATACGGACAGGGACAGCTACGGCTCGAACAACTATCTCAAGCTCGACTGGACCCGCAGCCGCTTCCGGGCCGGGATACAGGCCGAATGGCACCCCCGGCCTCTGCTCGGCTACGACGAGGGGCTGGAGGGCTTCTCCCTGCCAGGCAAATTCATCCGCTATGACGCTGACAGATTCAGCCTGACGCTCGGCGACTGGTACGACCAGTTAGGCACCGGCCTGCTTTTCCGCTCCTGGGAGGACAGGACACTGGGTATGAACAATTCCATCGGAGGAGCGCGTGCGGAATATGCCTCAGACCGCTTCGCGGCCAAGGTCGTATGGGGTTTCCCGAAGCACCTGAGGGGCTACAGCAGCACCCGGATTCTCGGAACGGAAATGACACTGATGCCGGTGGAGATATTGGGCGGAGCCCTCGGAATGCAGCTTTCCTTTCTGGAACGCTTCGAGAAGGAACTCCCCTACTATCTGGAGAAGGATTGGACGAAAGTCGAGGTGCCCCTGAACAACGCCTCCTGGTCTCTCGGAGCGGATTACTCCGCGGGCGCGTTCCACCTCAAGCTGGAGTATTGCGGGAAGCAGAGGGACTGGCACGACTTCACTGCGGGAGGTGTCGAGAGTCTCGCGCCGGGCAAGGCTTTCTATGTCGAGAGCGGGCTGTACGCGGGGAATTTCAGCGCGGCGGCCTCCTTCCGGCACCTGGACAATATGACGAACAAGGTTTTCCGGACGGACAGGACTTATATTTCGAATACTCTGAACTATATCCCCGCTCTTTCGCTCCAGCACAGCTATATGCTCTGCACGCTGGAGCCTTACTACCCGAGTTCGGACGGGGAGAATGCCTGGCAGCTGGACCTGATTTACAATGCGGGCCGACGGGGCCGCCTGCATCTGAACTACAGCGAGGCCCACGGCCTGGGCAAGTACCACGCTCTGGGCAAGAACGCCCTGCTTTTCAGGGACGTAAGTCTCAAATATGAACGCAAATGGAGCAGACGTCTGAAAAGTGTCTTTCTGCTGAATATCCAGGAAAGCTCGCCTTCGCGGGGAGTGCACAGGATGACGCAGGTAAGGAACACGGCCGTGGCAGACCTGAGCTGCCGCTTTACGGAAAGTTTCTCGATGCGGGGCGAACTCCAGTATCTCTACAGCGCGGAAGGTGAGAAGGACTGGTGCGCAGCCCTTCTGGAGGCGAGTCTTACTTCCGGCTGGACTTTCTTCGCCAAGGATATGTATAATCACGGTTCCTCGGGGATCCATTACTGGCAGGGCGGCGTCAGCTACAGCAGGGGGCATTACCGCATCGGGGCCGCCTTCGGGCGAAACCGCGAGGGTATGGTCTGCTCAGGCGGAGTCTGCCGCTGGCAGCCGGGATTCACCGGAGGAAATCTTTCACTTTCCATCATTTTCTGACGACTATGAGAAGACGACTGGCCACTTTTCTGTTTGCTGCAGTGCTGTCCTGTGTTGCTTTTGTGACGGTCAGTTCCTGCGAAGGCATACACATCGACTGGAAGGAATATATGATAGAACCCGAGCCGGAGCCTGAACCGGAACCGGAGCCGAATGAGGTCGAGAGCCGTGCGCTGGCCTTCTATTTCACTGGAGCGTGGTGTACGTATTGTCCGAATATGGCGGCGACCCTGAAAAAGGTGAATGAAAGGCTTGAAGGGCGGCTGATCACCGTCAGCATCCATAAGAGCGACGCGTACAGCATCGGTTTCGAGAACGACTTCTGCAAGAAGTATTCTGTGGTCAGCTTCCCTTCAGCGGTCTTCAATTTCGAGCCTACGATTTTTGGGAACAGCGAAACCATCATCTATGAGGCTCTGAGCCGTCATCTGGAGTCGGTGGAGCAGCCCTGCGGGATAAGCGTCACGCAGGATGCCGATGATCCCGGGAAGGTCGAAGCGAGCATAAGGATAGCCGGTAGCGGCCGCTACAGAATCTTCGCGGTCCTGATGCAGGACGGAATAAGGGGCTATCAGACCGGTAAGGGGGACGACTATGTCTTCGACTATGTGGTCCGGGAGCTTCTGACCTCGCCGGACGGGGACGAATTGGCCGCATCTGACGGCGGCCCGACTCTCTCCGAGGGTGCTGTGGTAAGCTGGAGCGCGAGAGCGGAGTATGCGCGCGCTTCTGATTGCTATGTGACGGTCGCAGTCCTCAAGGAGAACGCCGAAGGCCGCTTCGTGCTGAACAACGCCGCCCGCTCGGCGCGGTAGGGTTCCATTTGTGGAAATGATGCCGGTCTACCGTTTCCGGCGGAAGTTGTAGGTGTGCAGACGCTTGGGGTTAGCGGGGAACCAGCCTTTCTCGACGCGGCGCTTCTGCTCGAAGACTTCGAGTATGCTCCAGAAGCAGGAGAAGGCGAATACGCCGAGCACGGTGGAGAGGATATAGCCTCTGATCAGGAGCGAGGCGGCTGCGGCGAGCAGGCCCGCCACAAGGAATACCCACCAGCAGCCGGTACCGAAGCGGTACTCGGCCTTTATTACTATGGGGTGGAACATCCCTATGAAAAGGAACGCCGACAATCCTACTATAAGACCTGTAAAATTCATACTATTCTCTGTCGCTGTTTTTGCTCTTCTATTGTCTCATCATCACTGCACGGCAAAAATAGGATAATTCGCCCGCGTTCACAATATCGATAACGATAAATACCCAATTCTTGTTAGCGGCCCGGCCGGAGATTACCGAAAAGATGTGATTGACCGGATATGGGGCGGCGAAGTACTTTTGCGGCTGAAATAAAAGAAGACGGATATGAAACGGATATTGTTTTTATGCGCGGTGCTGCTTCTGGCGGCGATGCCTGCCCGGAGCCAAAGCCAGACCCGAGACGCCCGAAGCAGCAGGCTCACCATCGGCGGCTACGGCGAGGCGATGTACACACGAAACTTCTACAGCGATGCGTGGCAGAGATACATAACCCCCGAAAAATACACAGATGACAGGAGCCACGGCCGCTTCGACCTTCCCCATTTCGTCATCAGCCTCGGCTATGACTTCGGCAAGGGCTGGAGCCTCGGAAGCGAAATAGAATTCGAGCACGGCGGCACCGAAAGCGCCGTGGAACTTGAGGCCGACGAGACCGGCGAATACGAAAGCGAGATTGAGCGCGGCGGCGAAGTCGCGCTGGAACAGGCCTGGATACAGAAAAGCATACATCCGGCCTTCAATCTCAGAGCCGGAATGATCATCATCCCGGTCGGTCTCACTAACAGCCATCATCTTCCCGATGAATTCTTTACCGGCTACCGTCAGGAAGGCGAGAACACCATCTTCCCCTGCACCTGGCACGAAGTGGGAATCGAAGCCCTGGGCACATTCGGCCGCAAAAATGACTGGAAATACGAACTCCTGTTCCTCCCCGGCCTCGATTCCGACCGCTTCAGCACGGAGAATTTCATAAAGAACGGAGCCGGCTCCCCCTACGAATTCAAGATAGCGAACTCATACGCGGGAGCCTACAGACTCGACAACAGCTCCATAAAGGGCCTGCGGCTCGGTATCAGCGGCTACTACGGCACAAGCTTCCGCAACTCCTTGACAAAGAACAAGAAATACGAAAAATGCCGGGGCGATGTGCTTATCGGTTCCGCGGACTTCACATATAAAGGCCATAACATAATAGCCCGAGGAGTCTTCGACTACGCCCATCTGAACGACTCGGCGGAAATCACGGCCTTCAACAAGAACAATATGTCCGCCGCTTCCCCTTCGTCACGCAATGCAGTGGGTTCAGACGCCATCGTGGGCAGTTTCGAGATAGGCTACGATGTCCTTCCGCTCCTCGGAAAGACTGACGATAAGTGCTATGTCTTCGCCCATTACGAATACTACGACGCTATGTATAAAGTAGCCTCCGGCGTGCTCGACTACCCTTGGGTGGGCAAGCACCGTATAGCTTTCGGCATAAACTGGTACCCGCTCGAAAGCATCATCATAAAGGCGGAATACTCGAAGCGCTACTACGTGCAGCCGTACAATGACGAGCCGTCCGTAACCCTCGGAATAGCCTTCGCCGGCTTCTTCGACAGACGATAGACCGCAGAGCCGCCCGGAGGCGGAAACGACCGAAAAGTCAGAAAAAGCGGAAACGACCGAAAAGGCAGAAAAGCCATAACAGAAAAGAAAAGGCAAATAAACAACAAAACTATACAGATATGCACAATCTTATGAAATCGGCTGCCCTCACAGCCATCGTTCTCGCCGCGGCAGCCTGCGACAAGAACGGCACGGAAAGCACAAACGAAAAGGAGCTGAAGCTCCGGAAAGCGAACGAAGAATTCGTGGACGCCACGGTAATACCTACCTACAAGGCCCTCGCCGACAAATGCCTCGACCTCCAGTCCGCACTCGAAGAACTCGGAAATGCCGCGACCGACGAAGGCGTGCAGAGCGCCTGCAGCCTCTGGAAAGACGCACGCCGGAACTGGGAGTGGAGCGAAGCCTTCCTCTTCGGAGCCGCCTCGAAATACTCCATCGACCCGCACATCGACACCTGGCCCCTCGACCGCGTAGCCCTCGAAAACCTCCTCGGCAGCGAGAAGATGATGGCGGACATCGACAATGTAGTCTCGAACCTGAATAACGGCCTCGTAGGCTTCCACGGCATAGAATACATCATCTTCCGCGACGGAAAGCAGCGCCCTGCGGCAGACATCAGCCCGGTCGAGATGAAATACGTCATAGCAGTGGCGCGTGACCTTACGCTGAACGCCTGCCGTCTGGAGGCCGCCTGGGCCGGAACTGCCAATGTCACAGCCGAGAAGCGTGCCATCCTCGAAGAAGCCGAAGCCGAGCCCGAGGACGACTTCGGCGAGCAGATGAAACTCTGCGGACAGGCCGGAAGCGTCTGGAAATCAGTCACCGCCGGCAGCGAGCAGATCATCGAGGGCTGCAAGGACATCATCGACGAAGTCGGCAACTCGAAAATAGGCAAACCCTACACCGGCGAAGACGTGAACTACATCGAGTCCCCGCACTCCTGGAACTCCATCACCGACTTCTACGACAACGTGGTCAGCATCCGCAGCGCATACTTCGGCAAGCTCGGAGCCACCTCGGCCCAGCCGAACAGCGTCAGCGCATACATCTCCGCGGCTGACAAGTCAGCCGATGACAATGTGGCCGCCGCACTTGAGAACTGTCTCAAGGCCATAGACGCTATGCCGAGACCGTTCGTGCAGAACTACAAGGATGCCAAGGTGGGAGAGGCCATCGAGGCCTGCGATGCCCTGAACACCGCCCTCGAAGCCGCCAGACAGGCCCTCATCAATGATTAAAGAAATCACCCTATATTAAAGAAACGGATATATTCCTAAAAATACCCGGTGAAAAAGAAGCGATATTTATGAAAAAAATATATGTAATCGCCGCTTCCATCATCGTGCTTGCCGCCTGCGGCAGGCACGATGATCCGACCCCCGGACCCGTGGAACTGAGCGACGAATGGTATGCGGGCGGAAAACTCGGAACCGCTTTCAACTCAAGCGCCTCCGCCTACGAGCAGCCTACTCCCGTAGTGGAAAGCGAAGGTATGGTCCAGGCCTTCAAGAACGGAGAACAGCTCTTCGAGAGAGACTATAACCAGAACAAGGAAGGGGCTTTCCGAGGCCTCGGCCCCCTTATGGTACGGCGCGGCTGCCTCTATTGTCACCCGAACTACAGCCACGGCCGCAGGCAGACAGAATACAGGGCGGACAGAATGACCAACGGCTACCTTCTCGTCATCACCGATGAGACCGACACCTACCTGAGTTCCCTGACCGGTATGCCCCAGACCCTCGCCGTGGAGCCTTTCAAGGCCCCTGTCGATGAGACTAAAATAATAATCGACTGGCTTCAGTATCAGGACGAATGGGGCAACAGCTTCCCTGACGGAGAGACCTACACCCTCATCTATCCCGAAGTCACCATCCCGGAGGACGCCTATTATGTCCCTCTCGAGGTGACAAAGAACGGAGTCACCTCCACAGTGCCGCACAGCAACGTGCGCGTGCGTCTGGAATCCACCATCGGAGTCTATGGAGTGGGACTGCTTGATGCCATAGACGATGCCGACCTCAAAGCCCAGTATGCAGCCGAGGAAAAGGCCGGAGTACCCATCAATCCCGCCATCTTCGCGAACGGCGAATGGGTGAAAACCTACGGCAACACCGGCCGTCCGCTGCGCTACACCTACGCCCTGTCCCGCGGACCTCTCCAGGATGCGGCAGGGGCCAATGCCATCTGGAACATCACGAACGTCACCAGAAGCGACCGCCGCTATAACTATATGACGGCCACCTACGCCCGCACAGCCTCTCGGGACAAGGAGGTGCAGGATAATTTCTACAAGTATTTCCCGGAGGAGAACAAGACCGGAGACCCCGCGACGGACATCTACAACTATCTGATGGCCAAGGATATCGAGCCGGAGATGTCGGACAGCGAATACACCGACTTTATGATATGGCACCGGGGACTCGCGGTTCCCGCCGCCCGCGATATGGACGACGAGGACGTGCAGAGAGGCAAGGAAATCTTCACTCAGATAGGCTGCGCCTACTGCCACAGGCCGACCTGGACTACCGGTGAAGACAATTTCACCGACCCGAACGGCTTCTTCGAGGACGGGGACAGCCGTCTGCCTCGCTATCCGCATCAGAAGATCTGGCCTTATACGGATATGGTCCAGCACAAGTTGAATATGAAGAATGACATACGCACAGGCTGGTGCCGCACCACTCCCCTCTGGGGACGCGGACTCAGCACTCTCGTAGCCGGGGGCGTGGACCGTCTGCACGACTGCAGGGCCAATACTGTAATCGAGGCCATTATGTGGCACGGAGACCCTCAGAGCGATGCCCGCAAATCCGTCGAGGAGTTCAGGCAGCTCTCGAAGGCCGACCGCGACGCCGTCGTGAAATTTATCGAATCCATTTAGTTGTTATGATGGGCAGTCGGGAATCCCGGTACACAAGCCGGATTCCCCGATTGCCGTTTTAGAATCACTTAGTGATGATGAATCACTCGGAAGATGATGTTCAGAAGATTGATGAAAAGACCTGCGGCGCTCTCGATGCATCTCGCGGCGCTGCTTATAGTAGCCGGAGCACTGATTTCTTCCTTTTCCGCGAGGAAAGGGATGCTGCATCTGAGGAAGGGAAAAGCCGTATCATTATATAAGGATGATGCCGACGGAAGCCGGGAGATGGGGTTCTCGCTCCGTCTGGACGCTTTCGACATCTCCTACTATCCCGGCACGGACACCCCCTCCGGCTACAGGTCGCAAGTCACCGTCATCGACAAGGAAGGGAGAAGCGTAAAAAGCGCGGAAGTGAGTATGAACCACATACTTAGCTATAAGGGCTACCGTTTCTGCCAGAACAGTTACGATGAGGACGAACAAGGCTCCGGCTTCACGGTTTCCCGCGATGTGGCCGGGACTGCTACGGTCTATACGGGCTACGCACTCTTTCTTCTGGCATTCCTCGCATTCTTCTTCACTGACCCGAAATTCAGAGCCGTAGCCAAAAAAGTCGCCGGGACGGCAGCGGCGGCAGCGATACTGCTGTGTGCAGGCGGATTGGACGCGAACGCGTCCGCGGGAAAAGCTGTCGGAACTACGCCTCGCGAGAGCACGCTCGCCGGCAAAGCTCCCAAGACTCTGCCTCGCGGGAGCGCGGCCAATTTCGGGAAACTCTATGTTCATTACCGCGGGAGGGTGTGTCCTCTGCAGAGTGTCGCGCACGACTTCCGCTTGAAACTCTACGGCTCGAACGACCTCTGGCAGCTTACGGACGAGCAGGTTATGACTGGCTGGATGTTCTTTCCCTCCTCCTGGAAGGACGTTCCGCAGAAGAGCCGCAGGAGCGCGGACGACGCCAAAGCGAGGCAGCAGGCGACAAGCGCATTGCTCGAAGGCGAGCTGCTGAAAATCTACCCTCTCGCCGACTCCGCGGGACGTGTACTCTGGTACAGCCAGAATGACGTCCTTCCGGACGGTCTGCCTACGGACGAGTGGCTCTTCGTGCGCAAGAGTATGAATTATATGGGAGAGCTGGCGGCGGCGCGGGACTATGCCTCGCTCGACGCTGCGCTCGAAAAGATATGCAAATTCCAGACGCTGCAGGCGGGCGGCAGCCTTCCGTCGGCTCTACGCATAGGAGCCGAGCGCATCTACAACACCTGTCCGCCGCTTTTCCCCGTCGCGGGAGTCTTCCTGCTCGCAGGCCTGGTCCTGCTCGGATGGTTCGTGAGCGATTACGCCGCACGGCGCAGCGTAAATGTCCGCGTATCTCTCGCGGCCCTGCTGCTCGATGCGCTGCTTTTTACGTATGTGACTCTGATGCTGGGACTTATATGGACAGCCACCGGACACGTGCCTCTCTCTAACGGTGCTGAAACTATGATGTCCATCGCCTGGACCGTGCTGCTCGCCGCGCTGCCCGCCGGAAGAGTTTTCCCGCTGATGCGCCCGTTCGCCCTCATCGTGGCTTCGCTCGCATTGCTCGTGGCGGCTATGGGGCAGGCCAATCCGGCCCTCACTCTGCTGGTTCCTGTCCTGTCTTCGCCTCTGCTGAGCATACACGTGTCGCTGATGATGCTTTCCTACGCCATTCTGGCGGTGATTATGGTAAACAGCGCGGCGGGCCTGCTGGTCGGCGGACTTTCGGCGCGGCTCGCGGACATATCCTCGCTGCTGCTATACTTCGGACTATTCTTCCTTGCCGCCGGCATCATCACAGGCTCGCTCTGGGCGAACATCTCCTGGGGCAGCTACTGGAATTGGGATCCGAAAGAGACCTGGGCGCTCATCACCCTGCTCATCTATTCGGCTGCGGCGCACAGGAGCATCTTCGGCTTCCTGCGCAGGCCGAAAATCTATCACATCTACCTGCTTCTGGCTTTCATCTCCGTGCTGTTCACCTACTTCGGAGTGAATTTCCTTCTCGGCGGCCTGCACAGCTACGCTGGGTAGGCCGCGGCTGAGTTCCGTCCGGGAGGCTGTCCCTCCATACTTCCCCACCCGCTGTCCATCCATACTTCCTCCGGCGGGCTGTCCCGCCATTGTCCCTCCCCTCATCGAGGCCGGAGTACACACTTACGGAAAAAAGACTATCTTTGCGGTTCCGGATTCCGCCGCCGCAGGCACATCCTGCAGTCCGGACGAAAAAAGATAAAACTGAAAGAATGAAACTTCAAAACATAGCGCCGATGCTCCGGGCATCTGCGATATTGACACTTATAGCTTTACATCTGGCGCTCGGCACAGCGGCATCCGCACAGAGCACCAGAGCTAAGGGACGCGTGACCGATTCCGACACCGGCGAGGGCATCCCTTTCGTCGGAGTCTTCTTCAAAGGCACCACCATAGGCGTCTCCACCGATCTGGACGGATACTACACCATAGAGACACGCGACAGCAGCGCCACCATCCTCTGCGCCTCCATCCTCGGCTACGAAACGGCGGAAAGCCCCGTGAAGCGGAGTTCCTTCAACTCCATCGACTTCCGTCTGAAGATGACCACCGACGCCCTCGACGCTGTCGTCGTGAAGCCGGACAACCGCTATATGAAATGGATACTCAGCCAGATAGACGCGAACCGCCACCGGAACGACCCCGAAAGACGCGACGCCTACTCCTGCGACATATACACCAAGACAGAGCTTGACCTGACGAACGCCGATGAGCAGATACGTAACCGTATGATTCGTAAGAATTTCGGCTTCGTCTTCGACTATATGGACACTTCCGTAGTCTCCGGCCGGCCGTACCTGCCCATAATGATCTCCGAGAACCGCTCCAGACGTTACCACAGCAAGAACCCGGACGTGGACCGCGAGATCATAGAAGCCAGCCGTGTCTCCGGCCTGAACGAGGAGAACGCCCTCCTGCAGTTCACCGGCAGTATGCACCTCAAAACGAACTTCTACAACAACTTCATCGACGCGTTCAACATCCAGATACCCTCCCCACTATCCCCTAACGGAGAAGTCTATTACAACTATTTCCTCATCGACAGTCTCGACATAGACGGCCGCAAGACCTGGAAAATCCGTTTCCACCCGGGCAAATACGTCTCCTCCTCAGTCTTCGACGGCGAGATGGCCATCGATGCGCAGGACTTCGCGATGCGCGAAATGCACGTGAAGCTCCGCAAAGGCGCGAACGTGAACTGGATACGCGACATCGTGATCGACCGCACCGACCAGAGGGTGGACTCGCTCTGGTTCTACCGCCAGGACAAGCTCTACGTCGATTTCTCCGTCACGATGAACGATTCCTCGAAGCTCGCCTCCTTCATCGGCAACCGCCAGATCGACTACCTGAATCCGAAGCTGGGAGCCGATGCGCAGCGCCTGCACGCGAACCCCGAGCCACCTGTCACCGTCTTCAAGGATGCCGGTCGCAAAAGCGACCAATGGTGGGACGCAGCCCGTCCTTACCAGCTCTCCGAGAAGGAGAAGAACATCTACCTTATGGTGGATTCCATAAAGAACGTGCCTCTGTACAACAATATCTACAATCTGGTGAACACCTTCATAAGCGGCTATTTCCAGACCAAGTACATAGGCTTCGGCCCCTACTCGAGCATCTACAGCTTCAACAAGCTGGAAGGCCACCGCTTCGCGATGGGCCTGCGGACCACGGCGGACTTCAGCCGCAAGATACGCCTGACCACCTATCTCGCCTACGGCACGAAGGACAGGGAATTCAAGGGCGGAAACACCGTCGAATGGATGATAAGCCGCTATCCCACGAAGAAACTCACGCTCTCGGCCCGCAAGGACATCCGGCAGCTGGGACGGAGCTCTTCGGCCTTCAACGAAACCAATATCCTCTCTTCCCTGCTCACCAAGAAAAACAGCGAGAAACGCAGCCCCGTGAACAACTACTCGCTCACCTACGAACGGGAGCTGGCCCCGTGGCTGAACACCTCCACTTCCCTTCAGTTCCAGAGGATCTTCGCTAATTCCTATGTGCCGATGCTGCGTGTGGACAGCACTCCGCGTCCTGACGGAAGCTCCGGACGGGACACCATAGCCATTAATTCCATAGGCTCGAACAACGTGCACTTCGAAGCCCGTTTCTCGAAGAACGAGACTGTGGACCGCGGAGTCTTCAACAAAAGCTATCTCCACACGAAATTCCCTATCGTCATCGTGGACCTCACCGGTTCGCTGAAGGGGATAGGCAAGAACGAATACAGCTATTTCCGCTCGGAGATGCTGATGAAATACAAACTGCGCCTCCCTCCTGTGGGAGCTTCGGACATACGTTTCAGCGTGGGCAATATAGTGGGCCGCGTTCCGTATCCTATGCTGAAGCTCTTCGAGGGTAACGGAACCTACATACACGACCGCAACGCCTTCTCCTGTATGGAGTTCTATGAGTTCGCGGCCGACACCTGGACCACCCTCTTCTGGGAGCACGACTTCGGAGGCTTCTTCCTCGGCAAGATTCCGCTGATAAAGAAGCTGCATTGGAGGGAAATCGCCTCGCTGAAGGCGGCTTACGGCACACTCACGGAGAAGAACAACGGCATCATCGGCAGCGCGACTTCAGCGGACGCCCCTATGCTCTTCCCGTTCGGAATGTACTCGCTGAACAAGCCTTACATCGAGATGTCGGCCGGTGTCAGCAATATCTTCCGTCTGGTGCGCGTGGACTGCGCCTGGCGTATGACCCACCGCTACCTCGAACTCCCGGACGGCGTGAGAAAGAGATCTCCGCGCTGTTTTACCGTCACCATCGGTTTAGAGATGAAATTCTAGTTTTGCGAGTCTTTTTAGTCTGAATTCATTTGTTCATCAGTCGTGTACCCCGGTACACTCCTTCTTCACAAACAAATTAATCCACAAAAATCCTTCGCAAAACCAAGGTAAGGAATTTTACATCATAGCTGAAAATGATTATCTTTGCCTTTTCGGAGATTCCTGTCCGGGAATTTCCCTGAAGGCATTTTTTTTGAGAACGGTCCGGCATATCAATAAGGACCGGGTTTATAAATAATGGAATTTTAACAAAACTTCGTTTCTTTATGACTGAAAAGGAAGCGGAAATAAGGATAGGCGAACTGCGCAGAGAATTGGAGGAGAACAGCTACAGGTACTATGTAGAGAACGCTCCGACGATAAGCGACTTCAATTTCGATATGATGATGCACGAGCTGGAGGACCTGGAAAGACAGTGGCCGCAGTTCGACTCGCCCGACTCCCCTACCCATAAAGTGGGAAGCGATCTGAAAAGCGAAGCCCGCAGACGCGAATTCGCGCAGTATCCCCACCGCTACCCTATGCTCTCCCTCGGAAACACCTACAGCATAGAAGAAGTGGAAGCCTTCGCGCAGCGTGCCGACAAGACCATCGGAAGCCCCTTCAGCTATAGCTGCGAGCTCAAATTCGACGGCACGGCCATCTGCCTGGAGTACCGCAAAGGCCGGCTTTACCGCGCACTCACCCGAGGAGACGGCACGGTCGGTGACGATGTCACCGCCAATGTCCGTATGATCTCGAACATCCCCCACACTCTTCACGGGGACTATCCCGAGGATTTCGAAATCCGTGGCGAAATCCTTATGCCCTACACGGCCTTCGACCGCCTGAACGAAGAGAGGGAAGAAAATGAAGAGGCCCCGTTCGCGAATCCGCGCAATGCCGCCTCCGGCTCCCTCAAACTGCTCGACCCCAAGGAAGTGGCGCACAGGGGACTCTGGTGCACCCTCTATCACATACCTTCAGAAAGCCTCGACAGTTTCGACACGCACGCACACGCATTGGACGCTGCGGCGTCCTGGGGACTTCCGGTCTCCGACGAGCGGTGCGTCTGCGACAGCATCTCGCAGATCGAAGAGTACATCCGGCACTGGGACGTGCAGCGGAAGTTCCTGCCTTATCCGACTGACGGCATCGTCATAAAAATCAACGAGATGCGCTTTCAGCGCGAGCTGGGCTTCACCGCGAAGTCGCCGCGCTGGGCGGTGGCCTACAAGTTCCAGGCGGAGCGCGCGCTCACCCCTCTGCTCTCGATAGACTATCAGGTGGGCCGCACCGGAGCAGTCACTCCGGTGGCGAATCTCGCTCCCGTGCAGCTCAGCGGCACGGTGGTGAAACGCGCCACGCTGAATAACGCCGACCAGATGACCCAGATGGACATCCGCACCGGTGACTGGGTCTATGTCGAGAAGGGCGGCGAGATCATTCCGAAAATCACCGGGATCGAACTTGGCAGACGCCCCGCGGACGCGGTCCTGCCGCAGTTCCCGCTCGTCTGTCCCGACTGCGGGACTCCTCTCGTGCGGCAGGAGGACGAGGCGAAGTACTTCTGCCCGAACTCCGACGGCTGCCCTACCCAGATTCAGGGCAGGATACTGCACTTCCTAAGCCGCAAGGCGATGAACATATTGGCCGGCGAGGCCACGGTCGCCCAGCTCTACAATCTCGGCCTCGTGCGCACGGCGGCTGACCTCTATGACCTGAAAAAGAGCGACTTGCTTCGTCTCGACGGCTGGAAGGAGCGCTCCGCCGAGCGTTTCCTGCTGAGTCTGCGCTCTTCGCGCAATGTGCCTTTCGAGCGGGTCCTCTTCGCGCTCGGGATACGCTTCGTCGGAGAGACGACCGCCAAGGCCGTCGCCCGTCACTTCGGGGACATCGATGCCGTCGCGGCTGCGGACCGGGAGGCTCTGCTCGCGGTGCCGGACGTGGGTGAAGTGATAGCGCAGAGCATCGCGGACTATTTCGCCGACAGCAGGCATATAGAGGAGGTTAAGCGCCTGCGGGCACACGGGCTGCGCTTCTCGGTGAGCGGCGACGCACCCGTTTCCGACGCTCTCAAGGGCCTTACGATAGTGGTGTCCGGAAACTTCAGCATCTCCCGAGAAGCCCTGAAGGAAATCATCGAGAAGAACGGAGGCCGCAACAGCTCCTCCGTCAGCTCCAAGACTTCCTTCCTTCTCGCCGGCATCAAGCCCGGTCCCGAGAAGATTTCCAAATGCGAGTCGCTGGGAATCAAGATAATGGACGAAGCCGCCTTCGCGCAGATGCTGCCCGCCGGGCAGAGGGAGGCACTCACCCCGGAAAGCGCGGAAGACGACGGGGAACTGACACTGTTCTGATATGAGCAAGATGGATACGGACAGACTGATGGCGGAGGCCAGAAAGATATTCAGCGACCAGATCTGGGAGCTGAATATGGAGAACCTGTCCCGCTTCAAGAGGGGCCTGGTGAGATTCATCAAGCTGGTCCGCATCACCTTCAACGAATTCGCCGAGAACCGTATGGGCTTCCAGTGCGTGGCCCTGAGCTATTTCGTGGCTCTGTCCATAGTCCCGTTCGCAGCCTTCGTCTTCGCAGTGGGAGGCGGTATGGGAGTGGCCGACAAGATTTCCGAGCTGCTCTACACCCTGCTTCCGTCCTATCCCGACCTCGTCGGTTTCATAGTCGACAAGGCCGAGGGCATAGTGGACATCGCCCGCTCGGGGGCCGTAGGACTCATAAGCGCCCTTACCTTCCTCTGGGCCGTGCTCTGGCTTATGTTCCAGGTGGAGAGAGTGTTCAACAATGTCTGGAAGATACGCAAGATTCCGCGCCGCATCTACAAGCGCTTCTCCTTCTATATAGCGGCTCTGATGATTTCGCCTTTCGTGATTCTCGTATTCGGAGCGGGCATAGCCCTGTACACGAACGTTACGGGACTCATCGGCATCCACATCAAGATAAAGGAACTCTCGTTCATCACCACCCTTATGGGCTGGACGGTGTTCTACGCCATAGCTGCATTCACCTTTTCCGCGATGTACAAGTTCATCCCGGCCGTGGAGGTGAAGTACAGGTACGCGCTGCGCTCCTCGCTCGTCTCCGCCCTCATCTTCGTGCTCTTCCAGTACATCTACCTGGAAGCGCAGCTCTTCGTGTCGAGACTGAACGGAGTGTACGGGGCCATAGCGGCCATCCCGCTCTTCCTTATGTGGGTAAACTACAGCTGGCAGATAATCATCTACGGCGAACAGCTCTGCTACGGAATGCAGAACATAGACAAATACAATATACCCGAGGGCAGCCTGAGGGACTTCACTCCCCTTCTGGACCGCCTCAAGGCTGAAAGAGAAATGGAGGAACCCGAGCAATGAGTCTTTCCGAATTCAACGAACAGGATTATGAACTGATAGAGCAGGAGTACCAGAAACTGCTCGCCATAGCCAGGAAGCGCTGCCCGAACGAACACGAGTTCGAGACGGTGAAGAAGGCCTTCGACTTCGCGAACGAGGCGCACAAGAATGTCCGCCGCCGTTCCGGAGAGCCGTACATCCTCCATCCTCTGGCCGTGGCCAGGATAGTGGTGGAGAACATCGGACTCGGCTACAAGTCCATCGCGGCGGCCCTGCTGCACGATGTGGTCGAAGACACGGACTACACGGTCGAGGACATCCGCACGCTGTTCGGAGACAAGATAGCCTCGCTTGTGGACGGTCTGACGAAGATCAAGAACGTACTCGACAACGAAGGCCGCCGTCCGGCAGCCTCATCCGTGAGCATCCAGGCCGAGAACTTCAAGCGCATCCTGCTTACGCTGAACGACGACGTGCGCGTAGTGCTCATCAAGCTCGCCGACCGCCTGCACAACTGCCGCACCATAGAATATATGCCCGAGGCCAAGCGTGACAAGATTCTCAGCGAGACTATGTACATCTTCATCCCTCTCGCGCACCGCCTCGGACTCTACGAGGTCAAGTCCGAGATGGAGAACATCTGGCTGAGGTACAAGGAACCGGAGGCCTACTCCGACATCCTGGCGGAGATCGACAGGACGGTCTCCGACAAGGACGCGAAGATAGACGAATTCATCGCCCCCATCTCCGCCGCGCTGCAGAAGGCCGGCTTCGATTTCAGGATACTGAAGAGGGTGAAGACCCCTTATTCCATCTGGTACAAGATGCGCACGAAAAACATAGGCTTCGAGCAGATCTACGACCTCTACGCCGTCCGCATCATCTTCAATCCTCCCGCCGGCTCCAAGGAGACCGAGCGTGACCAGTGCTATCACATCTTCTCCATAATTACGAGCCTGTACAAGTACAAGGCTAGCCGTATGCGCGACTGGGTGAAGCACCCCAAGAGCAACGGCTATGAGGCCCTGCACTGCACGGTGATGAGCCAGATAGGCATCTGGATCGAGATCCAGATCCGCTCGAAGAGGATGGACGACATCGCGGAGAAGGGCATCGCGGCCCACTGGGCCTACAAGCGCGAAGGCTTCATCAGCGAGAACGATTCCGAGATGGACAAGTGGCTCTCCGAGGTGAAGGAAATCATTATGAGCGACGACGTGAGCGCTCTGGAGCTTCTGGACATCATACACAACGACCTCACCGGCCACGAGATAGTGGTCTATACCCCGAAGGGCGACCAGAGGACCCTGCAGAAGGGCGCGACGGTGCTGGATTTCGCATATAACATTCACACCAAGGTCGGCAACCACGCCATCGCCGCCAAGGTGAATATGAAGCTCGCCCCGCTCTCGCAGCCGCTGAAGAGCGGAGACCAGGTGGAAATCCTGACGGCGATGAACGCCACTCCTAAAGCCGAGTGGCTCCGCTTCCTGCAGTCCCACCACGCCCGCACCAAGGTCGTGGAGTATTTCAAGACGCACGCGCGCGAAGAGACTGAGTCGAAGGGCGCGCTGCTGTTCAGACAGGAGATGAAGGCGCTGGGACGCAAGAAGACGAACAGCGTGGTCCAGCACATCCTGGACTACACCGGTCTGCGCGACTTCGAGGAGTTCTGCTTCCGCCTCGGCCTGGGGATGCTCCCCACCGACATCGTCTCCCGCTCGCTGAGCAGCTCATCCCGCTCCGGCGCGAAACCCGAGGAACGCTACATCATCAACCCGGACGACCCCGAGAAGCGCAAATACTACATCGCGCCCTGCTGCAACCCGATTCCCGGCGACGCAGTGATAGGCGTGAAGACCCTCGACGGCAGAATCACCGTCCACAAGAAGAGCTGCGAGGTCGCGGACAACATCGCCTCCAAGCACGGCGACTGGGTCGTAGTCCCGATGTGGGAGAGCGGCGGAGCCGCCCAATCCTTCCCTGTCCGCCTGTCCATCACCGGCATAGACAGAGTGGGCCTTCTGAACGACATCAGCTACGCTGTCTCGAACCTTATGGGCTTCAATATGCGCAAGGTTCATCTGGGCTCCGAGGGCGAGCTTTTCAGCGGCTACATAGAACTGCTCGTGAAGGACAAGAAAGTCCTGGACGAGCTGATATCCAAGCTCTCCGCCATCGACGGACTCAAGAGCATACTCAGAACGGACATATGATGAAAATGAAAGCTTATCTGCCCCTGCTGCTGCCGCTGGCGGCGCTCGGCGCCTCGCTGCTGTTCTCGCACTCCTGCGCGAACACCACCCAGGCGCCCACCGGCGGTCTGAAGGACACCATCCCTCCGGTCATAGTGAAAATCTCCCCCGCCCCTCTGAGCAGGAACGTGGCTCTCGAAAAGGTATCCTTCACCTTCACCTTCGACGAATATGTGAAAGTGAAGACGGCTTCCGCCATAATCATCTCACCTCCCCAGTCGAAACCCCCGAAATCGAAGGTGAAGGGCAAGTCGGTGATAGTGACTCCTGTGGAGCCGCTGCTGCCTAACACCACCTATGTCATAGGTCTGGCCGGAGCCATAGTGGACAACAACGAAGGCAACGCCTTCCCGGGCTACGACTACGTATTCTCCACGGGGGATGTCATAGACAGCCTCTTCATCACCGGCACCGTACTGGACTGCAGCACCCTCTCACCCGTAGGCGGGGCCACAGTGATGCTGTATAAAGACCGTGCCGACTCGGCGGTATTCAAATCCCGCCCCTATATGGCCACCCGTACAGATGCCTGGGGCTATTTCAGCCTGCGCAACATCCAGGACACCCTATACCGTCTCTATGCTCTCACCGACCAGAACAGCAACAGCCTCTATGATGCTGACGGCACGGAGAACATAGCCTTCGCGGATTCGCTGATACGGCCCGTGCGGGTCGTGAACGACAGTCTGCCCGAGCTTCAGAAATACGATGCCAAGGACACCCTCGCCTGTCTGGCCCGCGAGTCGGAACACGAGCTGCTCCTTTTCCGCGAGAAGCCCTCGAAGCAGACCATAATGAACAGCCGCCGCACCGGCTACATCACCTTTATGGCTCCCGAGGCGCATATAGACACGCTCTGGATGAGCGGAATCCCGTCCTCGCGCATCATCTCGCAGTTCAACGTGGAGCGCGACTCTCTCGAGCTCTGGGTGAATGACCGCCGCCGTATGCCGGATACCCTGAAGCTATTCGTGAACTACAGGAAGACCGACTCCCTGGGGCTGCTCGTCAGCACCACGCAGCGCGTGAATCTGGCTATGGACGCGGAACAGATAAAGGCCGAAAAGAAGGCCCGCAAGGAAGTCAAGCACGAGGACACCACCTGCGTCTTCACCCTGAAGGCCGAGCCTGAGACGGTGGAGCGGCAGGGCTACCGGCTCGAATTCACCTATCCCATCATAAACGAGTCCTTCGACTCGCTGAAGTTCACCTCCGTGAATCCCAAGCAGGTTTCCTCCCCGGCGGCCTTCACGGTAGCAGCAGACAGTCTGAACCTGCGCCGCTACTCCATTATGCCCGCCGAGAAGCTTCTGACGGGCTATGAGTACATTCTGAAAGTTCCCCATAGAGCCTTCCGCGACATAAACGGCTACTACAGCGACAGCCTCGAAGTGAAAGTCTCGCTGCCTACGGACGAGAAACTCAGCACGCTCACGCTGAATATGGCGGGAGTGGACAGGAGATACATCGTGGAGATAATGAACGAAAAGAAGTCCCAGGTGCTGAGAAGCGAGATCATAGACAGCTCCGCCGTCCTGACCTTCCCTTATATGAAGGCCGGCAAATACCACATCCGCGTCACCCAGGACGTGAACCGGAACACCATCGTGGACACCGGGTCGCTGCTCGCCCACCGTCAGCCCGAGAAGGTGAAGTTCCTTAAGCTCGCGAAGAAGGACGACCCTCTCGAGATCAAGGAGAATACGGACATCGTACAGGACATAAACCTCGCAGAACTCTTCAAATGATGAAAAAGGCAGTACTCGCCATAGCATTATCCCTCGCGGCATCAGCCGTTTACGCGCAGAGTCCCGACAGCGTGCGGCTCGTCGCTCCGGTGGCGGACAGCGTGCATCTCTTCACCCCTGCGGCTGACAGCGTGCGTCTCGTCTCCACCGCTGCGGACAGCACACTCGTCCCGGAGCTTCCGGACACTCTTTCCCAGCGGCCTTCGGCCAATCGTGGCCGCAAAGCCCGCAAGGGCGGCAGCGCTGCAGCGGCGGAGCGTCCTTCGGAATGGACTGACGCCTATCTGGACACTGTGGACACGAAAAAGGCCTTCGTTCTGAACGACTACGCTATGGTGGGCATCCATTACGGGGTCAGTTTCAACAGGATGTCCTTCAACCCCGTGTATCCTCAGACCTACATCTTCAGCCCCGAATATTACGGGGTAACAGTCTCGAAATACGGCAAGCTTTTCAATATGTACCCGAATTTCGGTCTGGAGGCCGGAATATTCTACGGACACGAAGGCTATAAGTTCAAGGAAAACAAGGAGACTGGTGCCATAGCCTCGATCAAGGGAGCCACGGAGTGCCGCTTCACGGTGGTCGAGGCCCCTCTGATGGCCGCTATGCACATCGATTCGAAATACTTCAAGCTCGTGGCCAATCTGGGCATCTACGCCGGCTACAGGCTGACCGTGGAGAGGATAGGAGAGAATGTCGCGGAGCAGTACAGGAATGATTTCATCGAAGATATGGACCGCCGCTTCGACTACGGCCTGAGGGGCGCACTCGGCTTCGGAGTGGTGTTCTCCCCGGTCGAATTCCATCTCAAGGCGAATCTGCGCTACGGCTGGGGCACGATTTACGAGCCTGACTGGTACAGCGAATACTATTACCGTTTCGCCTATCCTTTCGACCTTATCGTGACGGGCAGCGTCTATATACATCTGGGCAGACGCACGGGCAAGACGAATGCCGCCCTCAAGAAAGAAGCATACAGAATGGTTTATGGCACAGAATAGACTTCAGACATTGACCGTAAAGGTCGGAAATGTCCTTATCGGCGGAGGCAATCCCATCGCGGTGCAGACTATGTGCAATACTCACACTTCCGACGTGGACTCTACCGTCGCGCAGTGCGTCAGACTCGCATCGGCAGGGGCGCAGGTGATACGCATAACCGTCCCGGGACCCGCGGAGGTGGAATGTATGAAGAAGATCCGCTCGCGTCTTCGCGAGGCCGGAGTGGAGACTCCCCTGGTGGCGGACATACATTTTTCCGCCGACACGGCCATCGCGGTGGCCCCGCACGTGGAGAAGGTCCGGATAAATCCGGGCAATTTCCACCGCGACCACGGGCAGGCGCGGCTGCGCTTTGCGGAGCTGATAGAGGTCTGCCGGCAGCACGGGACCGCCATACGGATAGGTCTGAACCACGGTTCTCTGGGCAGCTATATCACCGAAAAATACGGCAACACTCCCTTCGCTATGGCACGTGCCGCTATGGAGTGGCTGGAAATGTGCATAGAACGGGATTTCTATCAGGTGGTAGTGTCCCTGAAAGCCAGCAATACCCTCGTGATGGTGGAAGCTTACCGGCAGCTGGTCTGCCTGATGAAAGAACGCGGTGTGGTCTTCCCCCTGCATATCGGCGTTACGGAGGCCGGAAACGGGGACTCCGGGCGCATCAAGTCCTGCGTGGGTATTTCTACCCTGCTGAGCGAGGGTATCGGGGATACTCTGAGAGTTTCCCTGACTGAGGATCCGGCAAACGAGATTCCCGTAGGCCGGTATCTTGCCGACCGCTACGCTCATCTGCTTCACTCCTCCCTGCGCGGCCTCAGCATCAGCGGACGCACTGCAACGGCGACTTATGAAGCCCCTTCCCGGGAGCGTCTTCTGCTGGACTATGCCTGCGACTTCGGAAAACGCCTGCTGGACAAGGAATTGGACGAAGTCCACCTGAGCGGTCCCCTGTGCTCCGGGGGCTACGGGGAGTATCTGGAGGATGAGCTTCTGCAGGCTTGCCGGCGCAGATTCTACCGGACGGAGTATATCGCCTGCCCCGGCTGCGGACGCACGATGTATAACCTTCAGGCGACGTTCGAGCAGGTCAAGGCGCGCACTTCGCATCTGAAGAATGTGGTCATCGCGGTGATGGGCTGCATAGTGAACGGTCCGGGCGAGATGGCCGACGCGGACTGGGGCTATGTCGGCGAAGGCGGTCACAAAGTCTCGATCTATCGCAAGGGAGAGGTCGTGCTGCGGCACGTTCCCGATAGCGAGGCTATCGACAGGCTGCTGGAACTGATCGAGGCTGAGAGCTGACCCCGGTCCCTCACGGCTGATTCCCGGCGCGGAGCCGCTTCAAGCTGCAGTTAGTGATTCCCGCTAA
Source organism: Bacteroidia bacterium (assembly GCA_030529945.1). GTDB lineage: Bacteria > Bacteroidota > Bacteroidia > Bacteroidales > UBA932 > Cryptobacteroides. The sequence goes on from JAUMVX010000008.1 coordinate 31,753, forward strand.
GCGGGTAATTCGGCGAGGATGGTCTCGCAGGCGCGGACTTCCTGTCCGAGGGCGACCTTTATGTCGGCATCGAGCGGCAGGTACATATCTATGCGCGAGCCGAATTTTATGATACCGCACTGCTTGCCGGCGACGGTGCTCAGACCCGGTTTCGAGTAGCAGACTATGCGGCGAGCGAATGTGCCGGCGAGCTGCTTGAAGAATACGTCGTGTCCGCCGGGAGTGCGTATGCAGGTGCAGCTGTGCTCATTCTCTTCGGATGCCTTGGGCTTGAAAGCCAGAAAATGCTCTCCCGGATGGTACTGATAATAGGTGACGACCCCGTCCACCGGCCAGAAATTCGCGTGCACATCGAAAAAGTCCATATAAACTGACAGCTGTATGCACTCGCGCCTGAGCCATTCCGGCTCATACACTTTCTCTATTATCACCACTCTCCCGTCTGCGACGGAGGTTACCTTGCGTCCGTCCCCCGCAGCCTTGCGGCGCGGTACGCGGAAAAATGCCGTCTGCCAGGTGCAGACCAGGGCGAACAGAAGCACCAGAGGCCAGGTTATCCAGGGATTGTGCACAAATACCGCAAGCGGTATCAATATGGCCAGAGCCGTGAGATACACAAGCGCGAGAGTTCCGTATGAATTGTGGTCGAGAGTCATAGCCTGGAGGGTGCCGGGACGGTTAGAAGAGGTTGAACACGACAAGATAGATGGCTGCGCAGCAGACGGCGAAGATGGTGCTGTCGAAACGGTCCAGCATACCGCCGTGCCCCGGGATGATGTTTCCGGCATCTTTCACCGAACACCAGCGTTTCCACTGCGATTCGAAAAGGTCGCCGTAAACTCCTCCTATATGGATGGTGACAGCAAGTCCCAGACAGTGACAGAGAGGGAAATGAAAAATCCCCGCGAAATGCAGTATGGCAGCGAAAACCAGAGCCAGAAACAGTCCTCCCCAGAACCCCACCCAGGACTTCTTCGGGGAGATGCTCGGGAAGAGCTTGCGTCTGCCCTCTTTCTGTCCGAAGGCGGTCCCGAAACAGAAGGCGCCGATGTCTGAACCCCAGTTTATGATGAAGAAGCAGAGCAGCAGCACCGCGCTGAAATTACCCTCCGAGTCGAAGGCCAGAAGATTCACGAGCGAGAGCGGAGCCGCTATGTACAGCAGGCCGGTGTAGATGAAAGGAAACTTCCCGAAATTCTCCCTATCCTTTTCATAGAGAGAATAAACCATCAGAACGAGCAGCGGTACGAGGGCGCAGGATATGAACTTTGCCGGCAGGCCGTAGCACTGCAGGAAGAAAATCAGCAGGAACAGCGTCACTCCGGTCGCGATGGCGATGATGCGGGAGTTCCTGTAGAGATCCCCCATAGTCATCCTGTAGAATTCGTGCATCATCGATATCATCATCAAGATGATGAATGCGGCAAAGAGATATCTGTTTATCAGCAGGCAGGCCAGAATCACAAGGACAAAGCCCACCCCCGATATGGTACGTACCACTACGTTCTTCATAAGCTAAACTGTTTCTCCGGATGCGGAAGAAGTCCCGTCAGAGTCCGCTTCCCCGGGTACGGAAGCGCTGCTGTCAGCAGCGGGCTGCTCAGGCGCGGAAGTCTCTTCCGGCTTCCTTTCGTCGGAAGGAGGGAGCACCTTCGGCCCCAGAATCTTCTCGACATCATCCGCAAATATAACTTCTTTTTCCAGAAGTAGAGCGGCAACCTGCAGAAATCCTTCCTTATGGCTACTCAAAAGCTCATAACTGCGGTCGTGTATCATCTTCACGAGTGCCTTGACCTCGCTGTCCATCACCTCGGCGGTCTTCTCGCTGTAAGGTCTGGTGAGTTCATATCCGCGCGAGCCCGTGGAGTCGTAGAAAGAGAGCAGGCCGACCTTGTCGGACATACCGTAATACTGCACCATACCGTAGGCCATACGGGTGAGCCTTTCGAGGTCGTTCTGGGCTCCTGTGGAAGGCTCCCCGTTTACGATCTCCTCGGCTACGCGCCCTCCGATGAGCGAGCACATCTCGTCTATCATCTGGGATCTGGTCCAGAGCTTTCTCTCCTCCGGCAGATACCAGGCTGCTCCGAGTGCCTGTCCGCGAGGGATGAGCGTCACCTTGAAGAGAGGATTCGCGTAAGGCAGAAGCCAGCTGACCACCGCGTGTCCGGCCTCGTGATGGGCTATGGAGTTCTTCTCCTTCACGGTCATTATGGAACCCTTCTTCTCCAGGCCGCCTATGATGCGGTCCACGGCATCGAGGAAATCCTGCCTGTCTATCTCGCTCTTGCCCCTGCGTGCAGCGGTGAGGGCGGCCTCGTTGCAGACATTGGCGATGTCGGCTCCCGAGAAGCCCGGCGTGTGCTTCGCCATAAAGTCCACATCGAAATCGGAGGCTATCTTGAGCCCTTTCATATGCACCTTGAAAATCTCCTCGCGTTCCTTGAGCTCCGGCAGGTCCACGTGGATCTGCCTGTCGAAACGTCCGGCGCGCAGCAGGGCCTTGTCGAGGATGTCGGCACGGTTCGTGGCGGCAAGCACAATGACGCCGGAGTTCGAGCCGAAACCGTCCATCTCGGTCAGGAGCTGGTTTAGGGTGTTCTCCCGCTCGTCATTCGAGGAGAAGCCGGCATTCTTGCCACGGGCGCGTCCGACCGCGTCGATCTCGTCTATGAACACTATGCACGGAGCCTTCTCTTTAGCCTGCTTGAACAGGTCGCGCACGCGCGAGGCTCCGACTCCTACGAACATCTCCACGAAATCGGAACCGGAAATGGAGAAGAACGGCACGTTCGCCTCCCCCGCCACAGCCTTCGCGAGCAGGGTCTTGCCGGTTCCCGGAGGGCCCACCAGAAGGGCTCCCTTAGGAATCTTGGCGCCCAGGGCCGTATATTTCTGAGGGTTCTTCAGGAAATCCACTATCTCGACGACCTCCTCCTTCGCGCCGTACATTCCGGCCACGTCCTTGAAGGTCACGTTCACCTGGTTCTTGTCCGTAAGCTTGCCCGGGGCCTTGCCCACGCTGAAGATGCCGCCGCCGCCCCCGCCGCCGGGACCTCCGCCCATAGAGCGGTTCATTCCGCGGAACATCCACACCCACATAAGTATGAGGAGCAGAGGGAACATTATCCATTCGAAGATATTGCTCCAGACTTTAGAGTCGTTCTCCATCACTATCTTGGCACGGGATTCCACAGGCAGGGCCGCATTCAGCTCGCCGAATTCCTTCTCGGCGTCGAACTTCCCGGAAACCAGGAAAATGAAATGCGGGGACTTCTCGGGAACCTGTCCGCCGGCGAACTTGCCCGCATATTTGGCTATGCGGTCCGGACGGATGGTCACGTTGCCCTTGAAGTCGTTCCGTATGAAGTGTATTTCCTTCACGTCCCCGGCAGCTATCATCTCCTGCACTTCCGCCCATTCGATTTTCTGAGGGGCGGGGCCGTTGCCGCCGAGCAGCATCCACAGGATGGCTCCTATCAGGAGGATGTAGAGCCAGGATATGTTCAGACGGACCCGGACGATTTTCCTTCCGGGTTTTTTCGGGTCCCTGTTTTCAGTATTATCGTTATTATCAGCCATAAGCTTTTTCTATTCGTTGTCTTCAGTCTTCGTCAAGCCTTTCTCCGGCTACTTCGGTCACAGCTCCGGGCCTTTCTTGCCTTTTCCGTCACAGCTCCTTTTCAGCCTTGCGCGGGATTCTGCGCTCTTTCCAGACTTTCTTCGGGGCATCGGCCCAGAGGTCTTCCAGGCGGTAGAATTCGCGATACTCGGTCAGAAAAACGTGAATCACTATGTTCCCGTAGTCGAGAATGATCCAGAAATTGTTCTCGAGACCCTGGGTGCGCAGCGGCTTGCGTCCGAGCTCTTCACGGGTCTTCTTGATGATATTGTCCGCTATGGCCGCGACATTCGTGGTGGAGTCACCGTTCGCGATTACGAAAAGGTCAGCTATGGCTGAACCTAATGGTCTGAGGTCCAGAGAAATGACATTCTGTCCCTTTTTCTCCTGAATGGCATCGGCGATGACGCGGAGGTCGTGTGTAATCATTATTCTGATTTATGTTTAATTTTGCACACAAAGATAATACAAAAATTCAACCAAATAAAATGGCAGTACGAATACTCTGGCATAAGTGCCTGGATTCCACTAACAGCGAGGTCAGAAGGCGGATTTCGCAGCTTGACAATCTGTCAGTCACCGCCGCGTGGAGCCAGAGCGCCGGCCGCGGGCAGGCTGACCACAAATGGCACAGCGCCCCGGGCGAGAATCTCACTTTCACTCTGCTGCTGAAGTTCACTCCGGAGTCCCCTCTCAAGGCTCGTGATTCGCTGCTGCAGAAGTCCACGCCGGAGTTCCCTCTCAAGGCTCGGGATGCGCTGCTGCTCACGGAGACGATCACTTATGCGCTGCGCGAGTTCCTCGCCTCCGAAGGGGTAATCTCACGGATCAAATGGCCGAATGACATCTATGTGGGGGAGCTGAAAATCTGCGGGATCCTGATCGAAAACATTCTGGAGGGGGATGATGTGGCGGCGAGTATCATAGGCGTGGGGCTGAATCTGAACCAGACCGTCTTCCCCCCGGACATTCCGAATCCGACTTCGCTCGCGCTCCTGACCGGGCGCAGCAACTCTCCCGAAGCGGCTCTGGAGAAGCTCTGCGGGTATATCGAAACTTCTGTGGAACTGCTCCGGACTCCGGAAGGGCGCGAGCGCCTCGACGAGTATTTCAATGCTCATATGTTCCGGCGAGCGCCCGGCGACTGAACCGGAAGGATTCAGTCGCAGCGGAGGGCGGCGATGGTGCCGCGCGGGTCGCCGCTTAGGAAGACTGAACTTCCGGCGACGAGAATGTCAGCACCAAGGGAGCGGAGACGGGCGGAATTGGACGGCGTGACGCCGCCGTCCACCTCGAGAAGGCACTGCGGATTCCTGAGGGACACTTCGCGCTTCAGGGCTGCGAGTCTGGAGTAGCTCTCTTCGATGAACGACTGGCCGCCGAAGCCTGCGTAAACGGACATAAGTACGAGATAGTCAGCACTTCCGATATACGGATAGACGTTTTCGAGCGGAATGTCGGGGTTGAACACCAGACCGGCTTTCATCCCCAGGCGCCTGATGGCGGCGAGCAGTTCGCAAGGGTCGGTGCCGTCCCTGCGTGCGGCTTCGAGATGGAAACTGAGCATATCGATGCCGCAGGAGGCGAACCTTTCGAAGTATTTCTCGGGATGCACTATCATAAGATGGGCGTCCAGAGGTTTGGAGGCTATCTTCGCTATGGGTTCGATGACCGGGAAACCGAAGGAGATGTTCGGCACGAGGGTGCCGTCCATCACATCGAGATGAATTATATCCGCAACCTCATCGAGGATGCGGATATCTTTTTCCAGATTCAGAAAATCTGCTGCAAGTATGGAAGGAGCTATCTGTAATTGCATACTACATCAGTGAGATGGGCTACGAACATATCCAGTGATTTCAGATCCATCCTCTCGCCCGGAGCGTGCACGCCCTTCAGGGTAGGACCGAAAGAGATCATATCCAGCCCCGGGAACTTCTCGAGGAAGAGACCGCACTCGAGTCCGGCGTGTATAGCCTTGACTATAGGGTCTTTATGGAAGAGCTTGCGGTAGGACTCCACGCAGACTTCCAGAACGTGGGAGTTCATATCCGGCTTCCAGCCCGGGTACTCGGAGAAATGTTCGCATTCCGCTCCGGCGGCTGCGAAATTCTTCGCCACTGCGGCGGCTATCTTGCGGCACTCGCTAGTGACGGAGCTTCTCTGGCTCGTGGTGACGGTGATGACTCCCTTTTCCACCATCCGCACGGAGGCGAGGTTAGTGGATGTTTCCGGCAGTCCTTCGATGTCCGGACTCATAGTGATGACTCCGTGAGGGCAGGTGGTCAGGCTTCTGAGCAGATTCTCGCAGGTGAAGGCGTCGATGGCCTTGTCGTTGGAGTTGTCCCGGGAGGCGGTGAAGCGGATATCAGGCTCGTCTGCGGCATATTCCTTTTTCTTCTCTTCTCCGTAGCTGAGGAAGCGCGCTATGGTGGCGTCGGCATCCGGAACCGCGATATGCACTTCGCAGTCACGCGAGAGAGCGTTATGCTTGCCGCCGCCCTTGATGAGGAAAAGCTGAAGGCCATACGGAAGCTCGCCCAGGAGGAAGGATGCCATCGCAGGCACCGTGTTCAGCCTGTGGCAGGTGATGTCGTCGCCGCTGTGGCCGCCTCTGGCTCCGTCTATCTTCAGGCTGAGGCGTTTCCACTCAGCTCTGCAATTCTCTGTAGTGTAATGGAAACGGGCTACGGTGTTCACACCGCCGGCGCAGCCTATGCAGAACTCCCCTTCTTCCTCGGAGTCGAGGTTTATGAGCACCTTTCCGTCGAAAAAGCCCTCTTCGAGAGCCATCGCGCCGTCCATACCGGTCTCTTCTGAAATGGTGAAGAGGCACTCTATCCTGCCCATAGGGAGGTCGCTTTCCAGAAGGGCGAGGCCGGCCGCTATGCCTATGCCGTCGTCCGCGCCGAGGGTGGTCTCCTTGGCGATCATCCAGCCGTCCTCGATGACGTAATCAATAGGGTCTTTAAGGAAGTCGTGGCTTGAGCCGGCCACTTTCTCGCAGACCATATCCTGATGGCCCTGGAGGACCAGCGTAGGCACGTATTCCTTCCCCGGAGAAGCCTCTTTCGTGATGAGGACATTTCCTGTTTCGTCGGTTTTGCAATTCAGTGAGCGGGAGGCCGCGAATTCCTGAAGGAATGCTGTCATAGGGGCCTCGTGTCCGGATTCCCTCGGAATACGGGTTATCTGCTTGAAGATATCAAGAACGGTTTTAGAATCCATAAAAAAGGTCATTTTTTAGTGTCCACAAAAATAACCATTTCTTTATGAAATACAAATAAACTGCCCCGGAAGTAATGTTACTTGCAGAAGCGGGATGAACGAGTCTTCAGTGATCCCTGATTATGAAACCTGAACCGGACGCCGGCTCTACCTGTTCCTGTCACCGGAGCGGGCGAGGAGCTTCTCGATGCCCTGGACATCCTGTCTTACGTTGCGGTCGGTGGCCATAAGGTCGGATACCGCAGTGCAGGCATACAGGACGGTGGCGTGGTCCTTGCCTCCTATGCCTGAGCCTATGCCGGCGAGAGAAATGCCGCTGACCAGGTTTCTGCTCAGATACATCGCTATCTGGCGGGCCAGGACTATCTGGCGCTTGCGGGATTTGGATACCAGATCTTCCCGGGTGAGGCCGAAATAGTCGCAGACGGTGGCGAGCACCTTCTCTATGGTGATCTCGGACTTGTCTTCGCTGACGAGCTTGTCCGTTATGCTGCGGGCCAGTTCGATATTGGCATCCCTATGCAGGCGGGTGGCGTGGGCTATGAGGGAAATGAGGACTCCCTCGAGCTCGCGGAAATTCGTGTTTATGCGGTTCGCGAGGAACTCGAGCACATCATCGCCGATGGTAACCCCCTCCCGGAAACATCTGGATTTCAGCATTGCGAGACGCGTCTCGAAGTCCGGACGGGAAAGCTCCACGGAAAGTCCCCACTTGAAGCGGGAGAGCAGCCTGTCCTCGAAATTCCGCAGGTCCACGGGAGCGCGGTCGGAAGTGAACACGAGCTGCTTGCCGGACTGGTGGAGATGGTTGAACACGTTGAAGAAAGCGTTCTGGGAACCCTGTCCGAGCAAATCCTGGACATCGTCCACTATGAGCACGTCTATCTTCATATAGAAAGCGAGGAAGTCGGTGAGCTTGTTCCGTACATTCACCGCGTCCATATACTGGGTCTTGAACTCGTTTCCGGTGACATAGAGCACCACAAGATCCGGGAACTTCTCGTGTATGGCTATACCGATGGCCTGGGCGATATGGGTCTTCCCGAGCCCGGAACCTCCGAAAAGGAAGAGAGGGTTGAACGGATTCTGGCCCGGCGCGAGCGCGATGTCGTTTCCGGCGGTGATGCCCATACGGTTACACTCCCCTTCCACGAGGTTTCCGAAGCAGTAGACCGGGTTCAGCCTCGGGTCGATTTTCAGCTTATGGAGTCCGGGATATACGAAAGGACTCGGGTTCACTCCCCGGGAGGCTGTGTTCACGCTCACGCTCGGGTTCTCGGGCCTCTGTCCGAGGGCGGCCGGGATGACCATTCCCGGGGCGCTCTGAACCGGCTTTATAACATAGAGGAGTCTGGCCTCAGTTCCGATGACCCTTTTCAGGGTCTTGGAGATCACGTCGAGATAGGCGCTTTCGAGGTACTCGCGGAAAAAGTCTGAAGGGACCTCGATGGTGAGGGTGGAGTCCACGATACTGACAGGCTTGACGGGTCTGAACCACACGTCAAACTTCTGCGGCTCTATTATCTGCTTTATAATCTGCAGACAGCCGTTCCAGACGTCAATATGTCTCTCCGAGTTATCCATTGTGACTGCTTTGGGATTGCAAAGTTGGTTGAAAAAAAAGATAAAAAAATAAAAAAAATGTATTGACATTTATTTTTCTTTTTGTTATCTCGGGGAAGGCAAGCCGAAATTTGTCGATTTCTCAAAGACTTAGACATCAGTCAGTTACGGAGAAGTTTTTCTCAAAGTCCCTATTATGAAGTTTTATAGAAAATAGAAAGATTCTAAAATAACATTTTTTATTTCACACGCGTGGCAGTGCCGTTTTCGACCTTGACGATGAAAGCGTCGGAGTATGTTTTACTTATGATTTGAAAGTATTCTTTAGCTTGGGAAACATCCGGGGTTACACCTATGCAGTATTTATACATCTTTCCCACCTTGAGTTCGACGGGAGTATAGCCGAGGAAGATCGCATCGGAAAGATTTTTCTTCACGCTCGTCACGAGAATCTGGGTGGCATAGACAGGGGCATCCGCGGCGGCGGAGTCAGGGCTGCCCGAAACGGATGCCGGAGGGACTTCTTTATCTGAGGAGGCTGCGGAGGTCGCAGAACTGCCGGAGGTTCCTGTGTTCGACGATTTTCCGGAGCTTGCGGAACTGTCGGACGCTCCCGTCTTCGACGATTTTCCGGAGTTTGCCGAGGTGCCGGAGGCTCCTGAAGTGCCGGATTGGCCGGACTTGTCCGGGCCTCCCCCGACCCCGACGCTCTCGTCGTAGAGGGTTTTGTACTCGCAGAACGCCTGGCACAGACGCGTGGCGAGTCTTTCGCGCGCCTCCCGGCTGCGCAGGGTCGTGAGGTCTTTCTGCGAGGAGATGAATCCGAGTTCGAGCAGCATCGCGGGCATAGTCGCGAGGCGCAGGACAGCGAAGTTGTTCTGGTAGATGCCGTTGCTCTTGCCGAACGGGCCTCCCTTGAGCTTCTCGTCCACTATCTGTGCGAAAAGCAGGCTCTGCTCGCGGTAGGCATTGTGCATCAGATGCAGGAAGATGTCGGATTCGGGGTCGTTCGGGTCGAAGCCCTGATAGGTGGTGGTGTAGTCGTCCTCGAGCAGAATCACCTCATTCTCCCGCTTGCACACCTCCATATTATATGCATAGGTATTCTTGCTCTTGTCCGAGGGACCCAGAAGGTGTACGGAGTAGCCGTTTATAGAAGAGGAGCGGTCGGAAGCGTTTATGTGCACCGAGATGAAGACGTCCGCGTTTTTTCTGGTGGCGAACTTGGCCCTGTCTATCAGCGGGATATATCTGTCGTCGCTGCGGGTCAGCAGCACTTTCACATCCGGACAGGCCTTCTCTATGTTCTCTTTCAGCCGTTTCGAGATGTCCAGGACGAAGGCTTTTTCCTGACTCTTGCCGTCCTTGCTGACGGCTCCCGGATCCTTGCCGCCGTGCCCGGGGTCGATCACTACGGTATGCAGTCCGGGAGCGCCGGAATTCTGGGCGCAGACCGCCGCTCCGCATACGCAAAAAAGCAGCGCAGCGAACGCGGCACGGAACTTGACAGGGTTCAAAATCATATCCGGTCTTGGTAAACTTGGAAAATAGTCTTACTTTTGTACCTTGCAAAAATAGTAAAAAACTTGCATTTAAGGTTTAAGAAATACGCATTATTGACATCTGTGCTGCTGCTTTCGCTCTGCACTATGCTCTACTCCCAGGACGACCGCCGGTCGCGGCGCAGGAGCGGCCGAGAGCGTGTTTCGACAGAACTTATTGACTCTCTGAAAATTAAATCCACTGTTGGCGGAGAAGCCGCCGCCGGGAAAGATTCTCTCGGCATTGGCGGTGCAGCCGCTGCGGTGAGAGATTCTCTGACAGCGGGCACGGCCTTCGCGGATAGCACTGCCTCACGCTCGGACTCGCTCGTGCGGGCCGATTCGCTCGCGCTCCTGGAGAAGAGTTCGCTCGATCTGCCGGCTTTTTCGGGCGCGAAGGACTCCATCGTGGAAGTGTTCAGCGACGGGCAGCGCAAGGTGTTCTACTACGGGGACGTGTCCGTGAAGTATCAGGGTATGGAGCTTACCGCGGATTATATGGAGTATGACCTTAACACGAACGACGTCTTCGCCAGAGGCACCTACGATGCCGAGAAGGACGAGTGGAAAGGGACTCCGAAGATGACCGTGGGCAAGGACGTCTATGAGATGGAGACCATCCGCTACAATTTCGGCTCACGCAAGGCGCGCATCTACAATATGACCACTAACGAGCAGGAGGCCCTGCTGCACGGGAAGAACATAAAGATGATGAACGACCGCTCCATAAATATAAAGAACGGCCAGTACACCGTCTGCGACGCAGACCATCCGCATTATTACGTGGCTCTGTCCAGTGCCAAGGTGCAGCCCTCGAAGGGCGGAAACAAGATAATGTTCGGACCGGCCTGGCCGGTGTTCGAGGATGTCCCGCTGCCGCTCTGCATCCCGTTCGGCTTCGTGCCGAAGAAGCCGGAGAGGGCCACGGGTATGCTGATGCCATCCTTCGGAGAGGAGACCTCCCGAGGTTTCTATATGAGGGACGCGGGTATGTATTTCGTTCTGGGCCAGCACTTCGACCTCTCGCTCACAGGAGACATCTATTCTATGGGTTCCTGGGCGGTGAACCTCAATTCGCGCTACAAGGTGAACTACAAGTTCAACGGCAACCTGGGACTTACCTACTCCGTGGACCAGACCGGAGAAAAGGACAGTCCGGACTTCTTCCAGACGAAGAACTTCGCCCTGAAGTGGTCGCATTCCCAGGATTCCAAGGCTCATCCCGGGCAGACCTTCTCGGCTTCCGTGAATTTCTCCAGCCCGTCGAACAGCAAGTACAATTCCACCTCGGTGACCGAGGCGCTCCAGAACCAGATATCATCCTCCATCTCCTTCGCGAGAAACTGGAACGGAAAATTCAACCTCTCCGTGAACGCACTGCACAGCCAGAATTCGCGGGACAGCTCCTATTCCTTCACCCTGCCTAACGTGACCTTCTCGGTCAGCACCTTCTATCCGTTCAAAAGAAAAGTGCGCGTGGGAAAGGAGCGCATCTACGAGAAGATTTCCTTCGGATACAACACCTCCCTGCAGAACAAGATCAATTTCAAGGCCTCCGAATTCGGCGAGGAAGGCTTCCTGAACCGCTTCCAGAACGGAATGCAGCATAACTTCAGCATCGGCCTGCCTTCGTTCTCGCTGCTGAAGTATCTGAATTTCAACCCTTCCGTCTCCTACGGACAGAACTGGTTCTTCAAGACGTCCGCTTACGCGTACAATCCAGACACCGACAAGGTCGAGCAGCAGGAAGGAGACCAGTTCAGCGCCTTCGGAATAACCCAGACCTATTCCGGAAGCATCGCGATGTCCACGCGTATCTACGGTATGTTCGATTTCGGCTCCTACCGCAGGATACAGGCCATACGGCACGTGATATCCCCTTCCCTGTCGATGTCGTTCAGTCCCGAGAAGGGCACTTATGCGAACGGTTACCGAACGATGTACTATACGGACAAGAACGGGGACGAGAAGGAGTATCAGTACAACATCTACTCCGGACAGCTCTACGCCCCGCCGGGAAAGGGGCGTTCCGCCACGGCGAGCCTCTCCGTAGGAAACAATTTCGAAGCCAAGGTGCGCGACTTCGCGGACACCTCGGGCACCGCCACCAAGAAAGTCAAGCTCATAGACCAGCTGAACTTCAGCACGGGCTATAATTTCCTCGCCGACTCGATGAAGATGAACACCGTGAGCGTGTCCGCATCCACTTCCATCTTCGGAAAGCTCAGCATCAGCGGAAGCGCCAACCTGGACCCTTACGCCATCGATGACCAGGGCAAGCGGTATAACCGCTTCAATTTCCAGCAGGAAGGCTTCTCCCATCCTCTGCGCCTGACTAACGCCAGCCTGTCGATGTCCTATTCCCTTTCCGGAGAAGGCAGCAAGGAGGGGAACGACGGCGGGCAGCCGAAAGGCTCCCCTTCCGACTATTACATAAGGTATTACAACCATCCCGTAACCGGCGAGTACATCCCGGGGGGATGGCTCTACTACACGAACCCGAACGTCCCGTGGTCGGTGAATATGAGTTATTCGTTCAGCTACAGCAAGAGCTACTCGTACACGAACTCGGTGCTGGCCGTGAAGAACAAGTACACCCAGACGCTGAACCTTTCGGGCAACCTCAAGCTTACCCCGCGGATGAATCTCCAGGCCAACGCGAACTTCGACATAATGGCGATGAAGATGACCACTACGCAGATAAGCGCCACCTACGACCTGCACTGCTTCAACATCTCCGTCTCCTGGGTGCCTACAGGTACCTGGCAGTCGTACAGTTTCCGCATTGCGGCTAACGCCTCGGCGCTGGCCGACCTGCTGAAATTCAAGAAAACGAGCAGTTACTGGGACAATTAGCGGGCCGGGGAGATTGCGGAATCGATTATTGTTCGTATATTTGCGGCGCACTTGTGGCTACAAGCCCATTTGATTATCTGGCGCGACCGTCCGGATGCGCTGAAACAGAATTACATACATTTTTATCTATGCCACATACCCTCTACGAATTGGAGAAAATGACGCGTGAGCAGCTCGAAGAGATAGCAGCTCAGCATTCGGTAAAGAATATCAAGAAACTCCCCATCGAAAACCTCGCTTTCGCCATTCTGGATGCCGAGGCTCAGGAAGAATCTCTGAAGCCGATCCCGGATAAGCCTAAGACGCGCCGCGGCCGTCCGCCGAAGTCCGCCAAACAGACGGAAGGCGGCAAATCCGCACGGCAGGCGGAAGACGGCAAGGGAGGCAAGCAGACGGAAGGCCGCAAACCGGGCCGTCCGGCCGCAGGCGGCAAGGAAGGCAGACAGGCTGAAGCTGCCCCAAGCGGCGAGCCTGCAAAAGCCCGTCAGAACACTGATGAGGTGAAAAGACATGAGAGCGACAGCCCGAAACAGGATGTCCGTGAGAATGCGCAGCAGCCTAAGCGGCGCGGCCGCAAGCCGGCTGCGGCAAAAGCCGCCGGTTCCGAGATTCCGGTGAAGCCTCAGGAGAAAGTGCAGCCGGAGGCCGAGGCTCAGCAGCCTGCTGAAACCCCTCAGGCTTCGGCAAGCACCCAGGCCGCCCCGGAGCAGCAGCCTCGCGGCAGAAGAGGCCGCAAGCCTAAGGCGCAGCAGACTCCCGCCGAAAGCATTGACAATACCGTAAAACCCGCACCCAAGCAGGAAGAAGCTCAGCTCTTCCCTGCGGAGGCGGCAAAGCCTGCCGCAGAAGGCGCGGCGGAGGCGGAGGCCGAAGTCCGCTCCGAGAACGGCGAGAACAGAAACGGGGAAAACCGGGAGCATCGCGGCGAGAAGCATTTCGAACAGCAGCGCAGACAGCCTAAGCCGGTTTACGAATTCGAAGGGACCATCGAGGCCACGGGCGTGCTGGAGATTATGCCGGACGGCTACGGATTCCTGCGCTCGTCGGACTATAACTATCTGAACTCCCCTGACGACATCTACGTGTCCCAGAACCAGATTAAATTCAACGCCCTCAAGGCCGGAGACACCGTCACCGGTGAAATCCGTCCGCCGAAGGAGGGTGACAAATACTTCCCTCTCGTCAGAATCAAATACATAAACGGCCGCACGCCGGAGTATATCCGCGACCGTGTGCCGTTCGATTTCCTGACCCCGCTCTTCCCGGAGGAGAAATTCAATCTTCTGGGGCACGGACACCAGAGCGACATTTCCTGCCGCATCGTGGATATGTTCGCGCCTATCGGAAAGGGTCAGAGAGGTCTCATCGTAGCCCAGCCGAAGACCGGCAAGACTATGCTGCTCAAGTCTATAGCGAACGCCATCGCGGATAATCATCCCGAGGTTTACGAGATAGTGCTCCTCATCGACGAGCGTCCCGAGGAAGTCACCGATATGTCCCGCAGCGTAAAGGCCGAGGTGGTGGCGTCCACTTTCGACGAGCCGGCGGAGCGGCACGTGAAAGTGGCCAATATGGTCCTCGAAAAGGCACGCAGACTTGTGGAGTGCGGCCACGACGTGGTCATACTTCTCGACTCCATCACACGTCTCGCACGCGCGTACAACACCGTCCAGCCTGCATCCGGCAAGGTTCTTTCCGGCGGCGTGGACGCCAATGCCCTCCAGAAGCCGAAGCGTTTCTTCGGCGCTGCGCGCAACATCGAGAACGGCGGTTCGCTCACCATCATCGCGACAGCCCTCACCGAGACGGGTTCGAAGATGGACGACGTGATTTTCGAGGAGTTCAAGGGCACCGGCAATATGGAGCTTCAGCTCGACCGCGCCCTGTCGAACAGGCGCATCTTCCCTTCCGTGAACGTGCTGCTCTCCGGAACGCGCCGCGATGACCTCCTGCTGCAGAAGGGAACCGCGAACCGCATCTGGATCCTTCGCAAGCTGCTCGCGGAAATGAACTCCATCGAGGCGATGAACTTTATGCTCCAGCTTATGGACGAGTACAAGACCAACGAGTCGCTCCTGGACAATATGTCCAAGGTGAGTCCGCGCGAGGCGAAGTACTACGATTAATTCTCCCGCAGAGAAATGCGTTTCACTGACGATACCATAGTGGCGCCGGCTACCGTTCCCGGGACCGGCGCCATTTCCGTTCTGAGGCTCAGCGGCCCCGGTGCCCTGAGCATTGCCGATGCGGTATTGGCCGGCGGAGCCGGCCAATTGAAGGACGCTCCGGGCTATACCGTCCATTTCCGAACGGCGCACTGCGCGGACGGGGGTCTGCTGGACGAGGTGCTCTGCTCGGTTTTCCGCGCGCCGCATTCGTACACGGGCGAGGATTGCGTGGAGATTTCCTGCCACGCGTCTGCGTATATCGTGCAGGAGCTTTTGTGTCAGCTGATTGCAGCCGGAGCGCGAAGTGCCGCACCCGGCGAATTCACCCGCCGTGCGTTTCTGAACGGGAAGATGGATCTGTCTCAGGCCGAGGCGGTCGCGGACCTCATCGCTTCTTCCTCCGCCCTTGCGCACAGAACGGCCGTCAGCCAGCTCAAGGGAGGGATTTCATCCCGGCTTTCCGAAATGCGCGCGTCTCTGGTGGACCTGGCCGCGCTTATGGAACTCGAACTGGATTTCAGCGAGGAGGATGTGGAATTCGCGGACAGGAGCAGACTCAGGAAGATATTGGACGAAGTCCGGGAAAAGATTGACCGCCTCAGGCGGTCGTTCAGAACGGGTAATGCCATACGAAACGGTGTGCCGGTGGCGATCGTGGGTGCGGCGAACAGCGGGAAGAGCACCCTGCTGAACGCGCTGCTCTGTGACGAGCGGGCTCTCGTCTCCCCTGTCGCCGGGACGACGCGCGATACGGTCGAGGAGACGCTTTCTCTGGGCGGGACGCTGTTCCGTTTCATCGATACGGCGGGTCTGCGGGAGACTTCCGACGAGGTGGAGTCAATGGGCATTTCGCGGACGCTTTCGCGCCTGTCGTCGGCAGATGTGGTCTTCGGAGTCATCGACGCCTCGCCTCCGACGGAGGAAATTCTCAAGGCTGCTGAAGGGCTCGCCGCCCGCGTGCGATTCGACAGTCAGGTTCTCGTGCTGCTGCTGAATAAATGCGATCTGGTGCCGGATTCTGTGCTTAACAAAAGTGTTTGCGAATTAAACAAGATTGTTTTATTCGCTGATAATAAGGTTTCTGTGCTGACGATTTCCGCGAAAGAGGGTCTTGGCATCGAGCAGCTCGAAAATCGGCTCTGCGAGCTTTACGGGCAGCGGTTCGCCTCGGTTTCCGATGCCTCCGACTCTGTCATTGTCACTAATGCCAGACATTACAACGCCCTCTGCTCCGCCTCCGAAGCCCTCTCCCGCCTCCGCTCCGGACTCGATTCCGGCGCCGCCACCGAACTCCTCGCCCAGGACCTGCGCGAGGCTATCGGGTATCTCGGAGAGATTACCGGCGAGATTACTACGGACGAGGTGCTTGGGGAGATTTTCGGGAGGTTTTGCATCGGAAAATGATGGGGTCGGAAGAAGCGGTGGAATAGGGGTAATAATCGGGATAATATATTGAGTTTCAGAGCCGAGAGTGTGGATAACTTTTCGGCTTGTTTCTTTGTTTTTCGGGATATTTCGGGTATTTTTGAACCACATTTGAACCACGGTGGTTCAAGTGGCCGGAATGTACCGCCATATTGGACGTGTTTACATAGATTTACGTAGATTTACACAAAATGGCAATATCAGTGGCTTTTAGTGCCGTGCGGAGGTCTCTGAAAGTGCATTCCTGAGGGGTCGGAAATTTTGCGTGGCGTTTTGCGGGTTTTATGGGGACTTTGGGGAATGCGGTCTGCCGCAACTGCGGGAGGGTCTTCGAGCGGGAGTTCGGAAGGCAGGTGTTCTGCTGCGAGAAGTGCCGCAGGGAGAAGATGAACGAGAGGCGTCGGGCTGCGAGACGGCTTGCCGGTGAGGCTGCAGTGGAGGAAAGGATTGTGACGGATTCGGGAGCGGAGCGCGGAGCCAGGTATGTCTCCATCAAGGATGCCGCGCTTATGCTGGAAGTGAGCCGTCCGACCATTTACAGGAAGATTGAGGCCGGGGAGCTGCATCCGATAAAGGTTTCGAGCAGGACGGTCAGGATTTCCGTGGCGGAACTGTTGGCGGACAGCGGACTGGAAGCCGGAGCGAACAAGGGGGATTTCTCCGTTCCCGTCAAGCTGGACGAGGCTCTGGAGTTTTACGGCGTGTCGAGAAGCAAGTTCTTCGCTGACATCAGAAAAGCCGGAATACGTCCGCGGCGCATCAGTGGCGTGGATTTCTTCCCGAAGCGGGATCTTGACAGGCTCTTCCCCGCCCCGGTGAAATACAATCGCGACGAATGGTATTCCGTGGCCGAGCTTTCGGAGAAGACCGGAATGAGCGCAAAGCATATCCGCGATTTCGCGAGGAAGAAGTCCATCGGGAGGATTACGGTCGGAAGGCGGGTTCTGATAAACAGGAGAGAATGGGACTTGGAGAGGTTCTCCAAGGGACAGTTGGACGAGGAGTTCCTCACTGTGGATCAGGCGAAGAAGCTCTACCGCATCGGGCAGGGGCGGTTCTATGAGGCCGTTAATGCGGCGGGGATTCAGCGGCATAGGGACGGAACGTTCGTTTATTTCAGGAAGACAGACTTGGACAAGCTGTTCAGGCGCACCGGACCGGATGTGCCGGACTATGTCACAAGGGAATTCATCTGCGCCAAAGATGCGTTGAAGACCTATCACGTGGGGCGCAGGCGGTTCAGCGAGGAGACTGCCGGAGCCGGAGTCAGGAAGATGAAGCTCAAGGGCTTTATGTGGTACAGCAGGGAGGATTTGGACAGGATTTTCGGGAAGGGCAAGAAATGAGATGATGACACCGGAAAACAGGTCCATAATTAAATCATTGAAAGATATGGCTACTAAAGTAACACTGAGACAAAGAGAACTGAAGAGCGGGAAAATCACTCTTTACCTGGACTATTATCCTCCAGTGCGGGATCCACGCACCCGCGAATATGTGCGCCACGACTACCTTGGAATCTATCTCGTCAAGAATCCTCGCGAGGGCTATGAGAAGCGTGCCAACAAGGAAAAACTCCTGCAGGCGGAGGCCATCCGCGCTGAAAGGGAGGTCTCGCTTATGAGGGGGCAATACGGTTTTCTCGACAAGAATGTGCGGAAGATGGATTTTCTGGAATATTTCCGCAACCAGCTTCCAGATCACGACCAGAAATGGATGAGGGTGTATGACCACTTCTTCCTCTACTGCAAGGGGCGCTGCCTGATGAGTGAAGTGACCGTGCAGTTCTGCGACGGATTCCGGAAGTATCTGATGGAGGCAAGGCAGCTCCGCAACGGGGACAAGGCACTTATGCGCAATTCAGCGGCCGGGTACTGGAGCACTTTCCGGGCGCTTCTGAAAATCGCCTATCGGGACAAATACCTTACGGAAAACCTCAACGACGACCTCGAAAGAATAGAAACCATCGAGAACAGGAGGCAGTTCCTGACTTTTGACGAACTCAAGGCTCTGGCAGCCACGCCTTGCAGAGAGCCCGTGCTCAAGGCGGCTTCTCTGTTCAGCTGCCTTACAGGACTGCGCATCAGCGACATTCTTGAGTTGAGGTGGGAGAATATCCAGAAATCCCCTGACGGAGGCTGGTGCATACGGTTCCGCTCGGAGAAGACCGATGCGGAAAGCACGCTCCCGATAAGCGATGAGACCTATCTGCTTTGCGGCGAACGGGAGAGGGCCTCGTTTTCAAGGGTCTCACACGTCAGATGACGCAGCACAAGCTGCAGACCTGGCTGAAGGAGGCCGGAATCGACGGGAAAAGAATCACGTTCCACTGTTTCCGACACACTTTCGCCACATTGCAGGTGGCTTCCGGAACGGACATCTATACAGTCCAGCATATGCTGAGCCACGCAAACGTCTCGACCACACAGATTTATGCTGACATTATGGACTCCGGAAAGAGAAAGGCGGCCGAGAGGTTGAGCCTTGACGGAATAAACAAGGAGTAAGTTATGCTGTTACATAGAGCTTTTCAGGCTCTGGCATCTGCAAGGCGGGTGTCGGAGATGCAGTCACGCATAGACTTTCTTGAGAGGGAAAACGCAAAGCTGAAGGCGGAACAGGACGTGGAACGCTCCCTGAAGGTGTCTGATATAATTGTCGCAATCAACAATTATCAGACTCCGGTCCAGCTGCAGATGTACAATATGCTGCGCACACTCATCGCACATCAGGACAACAACTGGATTGAAGAGATAAGAGCCTGCGAGGAGAGGCTGTCGGTCGCCGCCGTCTCAGTCGAAGGGACATCTGGCAAGAAATATCTGTGTCTCGGTGTGGCGACAGACCTTCTGCTCATTCTTCTGCGAAAGGCGAATATCGCCAACTATGCCGACAACACGAAGATGGCCACGTTGATTTCCCTGCTCACAGACTATTCGAAGGAAAAGATCCGCCAGAGGCTTTCGGACAGCTCTCCCCTGCCGAAAAGGCATCAGGCGGAAATCGACAAGGTGAACCAGGCTCTAAAGAATCTCGGGATAGAAGACAGACTAACCGCCGACATCCGATAATCTGTGACCGGTTACAGGACCGGTTCAAGTTCCGCATTATACCACCTTTGTGCCGTTGGAATGCGGAGACGGTGATGAAGCTGCAACGCCATCCCCATTCTGAACCCCGCAGGGACCTATGTGCAGCGAGGTTATTCCGTGTGGGGATTATGAATTATGACGGATATCACTTTCGAGACATTGCCGAGCGCGGTGTCAATTCTTCTGGAAAAGGTGGAGAAAATCGAGAACAGCCTTGCCGGGATGAACAATCGTCAGCAGGAGCCTGACAGATGGATGAACATCGATGAACTCAGCGGCTACCATCCGGACAAGCCGGCGAAAAAGACCATTTACGACTGGGTCACACTTCGCAGGATTCCTTATCACAAGGACGGCAAACGGCTCCGCTTCCTGAAATCGGAAATTGACAGCTGGCTTATGGGTGCATACCATAAGACCGAAGAGGAACTCTACGAGGAGAGCGTCCGCTTCGTCAATTCCAAAAGGGAGGGCCGACGATGACAGCGAATATGGAAGAGGGTCCTGTGGAGATAATCAGAAACGAGGTGGAGGCGAAGGTCGGGAGTCGGGATTTCGGTATGCTGACGCTCCGCTCGGCAAACAGGACCTTGCAGGAGGCCGCTTTGCGACCCGACCCTGTGAATCTGTACCACGAGCTGTGGTATGAGGGAGAAGTCTGCTGCCTGTTCGCCGATTCGAACCTTGGCAAGAGCATCTATGCCGTGCAGATGGCGGACGACATCGCGCAGACCCAGAATGTGCTTTATGTGGACTGCGAACTCTCTGACAAGCAGTTCCAGCTGCGTTACACCGACCCTGCCAACGGCAAGCTCTATCAGTTCCCGGAAGCGCTCACCCGTGCCGAAATCAATCCGGAGAAGATGAATCTGAAGAATTTCGAGGAGGAAATCATCCGGAACATCGAGGAGGCCGCGCTCTCCACGGGGTCTAGGGTCATAATCATCGACAATCTCACCTATCTCTGCAACAACTCCGAGAAGGGAGACGTGGCCGGACTGTTTATGATCAGCCTGATGAACCTGAAGAAGAAGTACGGCTGGAGTCTGCTGATTATAGCCCACACGCCCAAGCGGAGTCTGACGAGTCCGATAACCCAGAACGACCTTGCGGGCAGCAAGAAGCTCTACAACTTCTTCGACTCGGTGTTCGCCATCGGCAAGTCCGCACGCGACGAGAGTCTGAGGTATGTCAAACAGGTCAAGGTCAGGGCGGGAGCGTACAGGTACGACGGCGACAATGTCATCCTCTATGAAATCGTCCACGACAGGGAGAATGTGCGCTTCGAGTTCAAGGGCTTCGCCAATGAGAAGGAGCATCTGAAGGAGTCTGACGACAAGGAGAAGAGCACTCTGCTGGAGAATGTGATGGAACTTGTGGGCAAGGGACGGTCCTACCGGGACATAGCCCAGACTCTGGGCATCAGCAAGAGTCTTGTCGGCAATCTGGTTAAGAAATCGTCGGTGTCCACATCGTCCACGATGTCCAGTCCTGTGGACGGAATGGACACTATGGACAGCGGAAACGGGGAGGTGAAAGATGAGACGCTGTTTTAGTCTTCAGAAATATGCCGGGGTCAGAACCCGGCACACCTGCCCTTCCTGCGGCGGGAAGAGGTGTTTCACTCTGTATGTGGATGAAGCAGGAGAGCCGCTTGCGGAGAATGTGGGCAGATGCGACCACGAGAGCGGCTGCGGTTATCACTACACTCCGAAAGACTACTTCCGGGATCATCCGGAGGCTGACGGGAAGGATTGGCGCGAGACTGAACCCGAATGGCTGAAAAAGGCTCTGGAGAGGCGGAAGCATCAGGACGAGAAGCCGCTCTGCACTATCCCGGCGGAGGTGGTCGGGCGGTCCGTGCGTCCGGAAATCCCGAGTTCTTTCACGACGTTCCTGCTTCATCTGTTTGATGATGTGACGGTGGTCAGACTGGTGACGGAGTATCAGTTGGGCGTAACGAGAGCCGGGGATGTGATATTCTTCCAGATTGACGCCCGGGGCCGGTGCCGTACCGGGAAGATTATGAAGTATGACCCGGAAACCGGGCATCGGATAAAGGATGAGCGGACGAAGGGGCGCATCAACTGGGCGCATTCTCTGATGAAGCGCTCCGGCGCATTGCCGGAGGACTGGCAGCTGACGCAGTGCCTGTTCGGGGAGCATCTGCTGGCAGGGCATCCCGACAAGCCTGTCGCCCTCGTGGAATCGGAGAAGACCGCCGTAATCTGCGCGGCGATGATGCCGGAATACGTCTGGCTCGCCACGGGCGGCAAGAGCCAGTTCAACGAGCGGCTGAATGTTCTGAAAGGTCGGGACATCGTGGCTTTCCCCGATGTAGACGGATTCGGGACCTGGACACAGAAGGCCGCCCTGCTCCCCCACCTCGGCATCAAGGTCAGCAACCTCCTCCAGAAGAACGCGACCGAAGAGGAACGGGAGCAGCACATCGACATCGCCGACTGGCTTGTGAAGTGGAAGCTGGAGCCGAGACCCGCCGCCTCCACGAGCCTCAACCGCACATTCAGGAAGGTCGCCAAGTATTTCAGCCCCGAACACCACCCGGAAATCCTCGCGCTGATCGAGGACTTCGAGCTGGAGGTGTGGTGATGAAAGACTTACACAAAAAAAGAGTTGAGGAACTAACCCACAACCCTTTTCCAACCGGGGACACCCCAGTCCGATAGATGGACGCACCATCGGATGCAAAGGTACATCATTTTTTCGAATTCAAGAATTAAGGGGTCAATAGCGAATAAAAAAAGCGGGTCTCATCCGACAAAGAATGGGACCCGACTTAGCACGTTTTTAAGTGCAGGGTATAGCGACAAAGTCTATACGGGCACTAAACTGCCGCAAATATACGATTTTTAACCGGATTATCAGTGCCTTTTTGAGAGTTTGAGCAACAACATAATGACGATTGCCAAACACGATAGTGCTCCAGTCCACATCAACGCCTTCTGCCACCAATGGAGGATGTTGACTTCTTTCTCGATGACGGTCTCTATGGTCCGGACTTTCACGTCTTCCTTGTAGCGGTCTTTGTAGGTGAGGTAGATGCCCATCGAGTCCACGACTGTCTTTGTGGTGAGGCGGTTGTCTTTGAGTGCCAATGTCTGCCGGACTCTTGCGGATTGGCGGAGCGTCCGGATTTCTTCAAGTCTTGCCCGTCCTGTGGAGTCGCAGCGGATGAGAGCCTCGACTATGGATGAGTCGGGCTGTACTTGGATTACGGTGTCTCGGACGGTTTCTGTGACGGTGATGATGCGTTCGGTGTTCTCCGTCTTTTGCGGATAGAGTTTGGGGCTGCAGCCCTGCGGAATAGCAGTCAGGACTGTGATAGTCGTTGCCGTAGAGAAAGCCATCAGAACTTCTTTCGTGCCGGATGTGTTGTGCGTTTTCTTCATAATCTTCAACCTTTTACTTGCTTAGCCTTTTCTCCTATCTGCTCCCTCAGCTGCCGCACCTCTTCTTGAAGCTGGGCGTTCTCTGCGCAGAGCCTGTCCACCGATGCTTTGAGTTCCTCGTTTTCTTTGCGGACGGCGACTATCTCGGCGTTCACGGCCGTGATGTCGGCGAGGAGTCTGCGGTTCTCTGAGGAGAGCAGGTCGATGGATGCCTGGAGGTCTTTGAGGAAGTCGTTGCGTCGTTTGCGCGAGCCGGCAATCCAGCCGACGGCTGCGGAAACGAGCGGGATGATGTAGGTTCCGATGAACTGGAGGATGTCTGATTTATCCATAAGGCAGTGGGGGGGGGTCGGTAAAGAGATTGAGTATTAAGCATTTTTGAAATCTCAGATAGGATTTAGAGAACAGCATCTTCATTTTTCCGAGAAGTAGAGTTTCATCTCCGCAAGTCTGCGCTTCTGAAGCCCTGGTAGCACTTTTCCTTTCGCATAGACCCAGCGGAGAAACTCGTCCATAATGGAGTTGTCGTCCGGATTGACCTTGACTTTCATCAGAAGTGTGGACTTGCGGAAATTTCCTCCTCCGATATTGAACACGAAAGAGACCAGCGCGTCGAACTGACACTGCCGCAGGTTCAGATGCTCTGCATTGACGATGCCCTCCGCCGTCTCGATATCCTGCCTTAGAAATGCTTCCGCCTGTTCCAATGAAATGCCCATTCCAGGAACAACTCCGGCGGTGTGGCCATAGCCAACAGTCCAGACTCCCGCCGGACATCTGTATGCCGTCAGCCGCAGCCCCTCGGACTGCCGTATCAGTGAATATGCTTTCTCGCTCGCTTTCATAATGAACAAAATATGACACCGCTATGCGCGGCTGGTGTGTAATCGTGTGTTTATTGCAATTGCTTGGTAAAACAAAGCCCCGTCACCGGAGTCCGCCATCTCTGACGATGATTCCAAGTGACGGGGCTATGAATCATTCACCGGACTTTCGTCCTGCAATCTGTCAGCCTCAGGCTACAGCGAAATCTCCCCGAGCACCTCGCCGGACTTCTCTCCGGTCTTGGTGTTGATGAAGAAATACTTCAGGAATACTTTCGGAGCGGCGGCGGTGACCGCCCCGTGTACCGCCTCATAGTCGGCCTTGAGGTCGATGACGGTGTCAACGACCGTCCTCGGCGAGCCTATCATCACGGCCTTGCTGTAGGCGCGGGTCACGCCGTTGCTCTGCGGAGCGGAGGCCATAATGACGAGCTTGAGGTCGGTGGTGACTGCCGGAGGGTCGGGCAGCTGGAAGGTGAACTGTTCAGCGGTGAGCGAGAGGTCGGCTTCGCAGGGAGCGTCAACCCCGACAAGCACCGGCGGAGCGGAGAGGGCCGTGCCACCTGCCTTGACAATCCAGAAGTTCAGCCTCGAATAGAGGTTCGCCCCGGAAATCTTGCTCGAAGTGCCTAGCACTGACTTTCCCTTCTGGGTGTTGGCGAGCGAGTTCCAGGAGAGGATCTGCTCGTTGGTGAGGTTTTTCCAGCTCTGGGAGAGCTGCTTGAATACCGCCTTGACTGCGGACTGGGCGGCGGTCTTGAAACCTCCGCCGTAGCCACGGTTGCGGATGTACTTGCGGCCGCGCACCTTTGCGGCGGTCACTCCCTTCGCGGAGCCTGACATCTCCTCGAAGGCGATTGATGGGATGTACTTCATTGAAAAGTGGTATTAAAATGGTGAAACATAAGGTGTTATCTTGTCATTCGGAGGACTCGGATGATGTCTCGGAGTTTCCGGCACTGCCGGTGTCGTCAGAACCATCTGAACTGTCAGTGCTTTCAGCCACCCCGTCCCTCACCAGGAACGCGAACACGAACGGATCCGCCCCGGTGTTGGCGCTCGTAGGTGACGGCTCCGGAACGGAGAAAGTTCCGTCCTCTATTCTCGCCTCGGCCACCCAGCACCCCTTATGGCCGGACTGCTGACCGCCGCCCACAAGGTATATGTCGGCGCAGATGTCTGTCGGAAGCCCTGCGATAGCCGCCTTTATCGCCTGGCGGAAGAAATCCCCGGCGTAGGAGCCGTAGAAGAAATGCAGGAAGCACCAGCCTTCTGCGACGATGCAGACCTTTTCGCTCGGATTGAGCGTGACGGAAGTCTCGTAGGTGAAAGTCAGGGCGGTTTGGGCGAAATTTGAGACAGTCCCCCGATAGCCTTTCCCAGCGAACATAGTGCAGAAGAGCAGCTCGTACCCTCCGAGGTCATCGTAATGCGAGAACTTTTCTATGCATAGCTTTCCGCCCTCTCCTATCCAGGTCTTCACCACCGTCCCAATAGCGTAGGTGCTGCTGAAGCTGCCATAATCCACCGTCTCCACGCCACGGATGTATGCGTAGGCGATGGCGCTCCTGGAAAGGGTAAGGTCGGGAAGAGTGATTTCCAGGACGCCGGCCGCCGCATATTCGGCGGAGGTGGTGTCCACAGTGAACCGCCCGTTCAGCACGACCATATCAGAAGACAGGAAGGCTTTGAAGCTGATGGCTTCCGTGTGGCCGAAATTATTGGTGTTGGAACTGATAGTCATAGCGACAGGATGTTATCGTTGATTAAGCATAGAACACTGAAGTCCCCTCCATCTCGGTGGGCTTCTCATACTCGCCGCCCCGGTGTGCGAATGTGAGTTTGGTATATGACGGCTGCTGCTTGAGCCACAGGGCGTAGGTCTGCGGCTGGAAGCCGGTGTCCTCGGATGAACGGGCGAGCAGCATACTGTCGCCTGCGGACAGGGTGCCGATCTTTTCCCGAGTCTGACATTCGGAGCTGGCGAAGCCTGCCTTCCCCAACAGGACGGCGGACACGCTGAGGACTCCCGATGCCGGGCTGAACTCAAGGTCGATGTCGGAGACGCTGCCGCCCTCGGCAAGGTCGGAATCGGTTATCCTGGTTCGAGGAGCGTAAATTTCCATCTTCACTGCCGACAGCTCCTGACAGATGACCGACACGGCCATAGACTCCCCGGTGAACCCGGTCTGAATGTCCATCCACCAGAAGGACAGGAAATACTTCTGACCCGCCACGGGCAGGAAGCCGATAGTGGAAAGATAGCTCTCGGTGATGTCCGCGTCTCCCCAGTCAGGAGATAACGCAGGGGCGACTATCACGGTGTTGCCCCAGCCGGAGGACACTCCCGTACTCTCCGTGCGCGACATCTTCATCACCAGACGGTGATGCTCCGACGGCTGATTGAGCCCCACGAATATTATCCTCTCCGGAGTCACCCAGAAATCATCATAGTCCACCTCGGGAACATCGGAGGTATAGACAGGAGCATCAGTGAGAGCCGGCATCCCTGCGAGCGCCCTGTTGGTGTTGATGCGGACGAAGGCGTTGTGCGCCGTCATCTTCGCCGCCTCCCCGAATGTGGAGATGCCCTTCATATGCTCTGACAGAGTCTCCCAGTCCTTCATCTGGGAATCGGAAAGCTGTCTGTACGACCGGGAGATTCTGGACAGAGTGTTTCTTCTCGCCGCCTGAGCGGGAGTCTTCGTCTTGGAGTGCTGAGATTTGCCGGAGAGGACGGTTCTGCCGTCCACGTCGCGTGCGGTGACTTCGCTCGCGCTGCCGGAGAAAGCGTTGAATGCTATGGATGGCCTGACAATCATATCTTCTGATGTTGTCAGACAGCCTTACGATTCCATTGCAAATATAAGAAATAAATTCTGATTTACAATGTTTTATCTATCATAATATCAAGCAGAACTTAAGATTACGGCGAGAAAAATCGATAGAAGTCGGCTTTACTGCGATTCCTAAATTACAGCCGAAACAACTATAGATTGACCGCAAACTTTCCCCCGATGCTGTCGCCACGGTAGCCGGTTACAGTGTCAATGAGGGTGAGGCGGCAGTGCATCGTGTAGGAAGTCAGATCAAGTCCCCAGACGGTCTTGTAGTCCGGCACTCTGACTTCGGCGATGCTCCCGTTGCCGCCGCAGTTCTCCTCTGCGACGAACATCCGCATATACCCGGGGCGTTTCCCTGCACCCAGTGCGGTCAGCAGGATTTTCGTGTGGAGACGGTATCTGGTTGGCTCTGACTCTTGCGGCATACTCACTTTGAAACGGATGACCAGCACTCCCTCGACGGCCTCGCACCCCTCCAACTCCACCGAGAACGACGGAAACGACCTCCACGGCATCGGTTCCGGTATATGCTCGTTCCCTATCTGGGCGAAGCCGTGGTATGAACTTACGAACAGATTGTGCCCCGTGATGTGCGCCGAGCCGTCGAACGGCGGACGGTGCGGACGCACCGACAATGCGATTGCGTTCCACTTGAGCTGCACTTCGTGGTTCAGTCCCCTCCAGGCAGTGAGCGCTCTCTTATGAACATTTCCTGCGGTAATTTGCCCGGCGGAGCCGCCATAGGCGCAGACTGCCCTCTTCCTGAAATAGCACACCCCGTCCCTGTGGTAGAACGTCACGTCCCCTACGGAAGACCAGCAGTCTGAAAACCTTGTGTTCGGCAGAAATCTCGGCATACTCCAATTTTTGTGTAAAACTCTCTCTCGATGGCCGGAACAAAGCGGCTGACGATGCAGGATTGGAGGACTGCGCCCGGAAGCGGCGAAGGGGTTTGAAGTCTTCCCCACATAGGTAACTCAGAGGGACTTCGGAAGTGCCTTGCCAGTACAAAAATACTGATAATTGTCGGGATAACCGCAAGGCCTGGAGCGCAGTCTCTGCGCGACCTGTTTTTCCATTTGTATATACATCGGCACCACCTTCGCGCGGGCGAAGACGCTGCAATTACGGACAACGCCCAGGCGTGCGAACATCCCTCCGTTCGAACTTTTATGGTCGGCTGTCGTGACGGCGCAAGCCGTGACGACAGTTGAACGTAAAAGTTGAGCAGACAAGCCGACAGGCGCGTCAGGAGCCGGACGGATGATGCTCGGGCGAGGGAAAAGGGTCTTTCCGGCTCTGGCACGAAACCACGAATGGAAGCACGAAGCCAACGCCCTCCGCACGTGGGAGCCGGGCCGGCGGAAGGGACTTGGGTGAGGTAGTGTAGGCGGAGAGGTCGGAGCAGTTCAGGGTGACGAGACCGCAAGGGCTCGGCAGACTCTGCGTAGAACTCGCAGCCGCAATGGACGCGCCGAAGTCCCCGGAGCATCCAGGCCCGGCACAACAGGGAGCGCAGCAGCGCGGAGCGATTCCGCTGTGCGAGTCGGCGCCCGGAGTGCCGGAGTGAGGAACGAACGCAGGCAACGCAGGAAGCAGTCTCGCCTTTCCGCTCGCCCTCGGAAGATGTGTGCGCAATGGAGCGTCAGCGCAATGCAGCACACTTCCGGAGAGGAGAAAGCGAGCGTGATGAACTCAAGGCGCACCGCGCCTTACCTTGCCGACGGAGTGAGTTCTTGAAGTCGAGAGCTTCGCTCGAAGGCTTGAAGAAATCACGGAGAAGGCCCGCAGCTTCGCTGCTAAGGCTGGCGGCTCTTTCGGACTTCCGGCCGTCCGATGAGAGACAGACCGCATCTTGCGCACTTACCTTCTGGCAAGAGACCAACCCTCGCATCTCTCGCCGGAAGTCCCGTGCTTCCTGACGGGCTTGGAGGCCGTTAGCCCCTGAAGGAAGCACGCTGTCGCCAGCCGCCTCCGGCTCGCGGGAAACGAAGCCCCCAACGCACGAACTCGCACTCACCAAGCAACTTAACATAATCTAGATTGTGTGCGGAGCGAAAACTGGTGGCGGGGTCGGGCCCCCGACAGCCAGTTACACAATCTCGATAGATTATGTATAATGTTGCGGGATACGAGGGATAAGGGTAGCACTGCACCAAACGGAGCGGGCCGGATTATGGCCCCTGTGGGGCGGTGGGGCAAGGAAGGGTCGAGTCTGCGACCGGAGTGAGGAACGAACGCAGGGAGCTGTCTCGACACCTATCCTCTTTAGTCCGGCGGCGGGAGCCGCCGTTGTGTGTCTCTTCTTGGCGGCGCAGCCGACACAGAGGAGACATTTGACCCTGCAAGGAGTCTGATGGCCGCTTGCGGACTTCAGGCTCCGCAGCAGACCTTGTTGTGAATACGTGCTGCACTGATCTTCCTTGAGAGCATTGACGCTTGCGACATAATCTAACTTGCTCGTAACTTGTTTTTAGAAGAAGACAAAGAAATAAAACGCCAAAAGAAGCCGCTGCAAGGCATATTGTCAACTTGATTTTAACTTGCCGGCAACTTGCTGAAGAGACTTTTGACAGGATATCAATAACCCTGCTGTCCAGCTCAAGGAGGCGGGCGTTGACGAACGCGGAATCGCTGTTGTCAATTATGCGATTGCCCTGAAGACGGTTTCCAACTCGGATGTGCAGAAACTGCTGAATGTGAGCAAAGCGACTGCCACGAGAGTCCTGTCATCTCTGTCGGAATACCTTGAAGTGACCGGCACCCGAGGGAAAAGAACTTATTACACCATCAAAGGGCTCACAATTGGCTCAAAATAGGCTCAGAAGAAGAGCCTCTTCATTGTTGGCGAACAAACAAGCAACTGAAAATCAGCCGCTTGTTTGTTTTATAATTGGCTCACAATTGGCTCAATACATCGTCCGCTATCTCCTGTGATACAGTCGCGGGCCGAGAAAGCAACAAACAAGTCTCAGAGTCTGACGGCCGCTTGCGGACCTAAGTCTCCGCCGCAGACCGCTTTTCCTTTTAAGCCTCGAAAAGAATCCGTAACTTAGCAGGCAGATTTTGGGAAATTCTTAACGGCAATGCAGCATCAGAGCCGGACGTATGGACGAAGAGGAGGCGAACGCCTCAACGGAAGACGTACTGCACAATCTCGGCCTCTTTACGGCCAATGGTGAGTTAAAGAATGCTGCCATCTTGCTGTTCGGCAAGCACGTCGGGCAGTTCTTCCCCGCCGCCACATTCAAGATTGGCCATTTCCATACAAGCGAAAGCGATCTGATTGTGCAGGATGTCATAGAAGGCAACCTGATTCAGATGGCGAGCCGAGTAATGGACACGCTCAAAGCGAAATACCTGCTTTCTCCCATCCACTACGAAGGACTCCAGCGAATCGAACAGTTGGAAATCCCGGAGATCGCCCTTCGCGAACTGATTTATAACGCCCTCGCCCATAAAGACTATACGGGTCCGGCCATACAGATGCGCATCTACGACCATAGCATTGAGCTTTGGAATTATGGGCTTCTGCCCAAGGAACTAACCCCTGCCGACCTGATGAAGAAGCACTCGTCATATCCCCGTAACCGCAACATCGCCAATGCATTTTATAAAGCAGGTTTCGTTGAGTCCTGGGGACGCGGCTTCAAGAAAATCTCGGAAGAATTCACCCGCGCGGGGATGCCTATGCCGGTCATCGAGGAAAACGGAGGCGGCGTAACTGCGATTATCAAGCGCCCGTCAATAAGCAAGTTCATCAATGCAACCGGCCAAAATGTCGGAGATATGTCGGAGACAAAACTCACAGACCGACAAAGAATTATCATCGCCGTCATCAAGTCGAATCCATCCGTGTCAGCCAAGCAGATGTCGGAGACCTTGTCGGTGACGTCAAGAACCATAGAGAGAGACTTGGCCGCAATGCAAAAAGCCGGTATCATAAGACACGAAGGCTCTGATAACGCCGGCATTTGGGTGATTCTTGAAAAAGACAAATCTTAAGTTAATCAAGGCCGTGTCTCTTCTTGGCGGCAAAGCCGACATAGAGGAGACTTTTGACCCTGCAAGGAGTCTGACGGCCGCTTGCGGGCTTCAGTCTCCGCCGCAGACCGCTTCGGTTGTTCGAGCGGAGCGAGTTTAGAGAGAATTCTGAGGAAATGATAATGAAAAGGAAGGAGCTGGTGACTCCTTCCCGTATGGCAACCCTATAATCATTATTACCAGGTGATGATTTTATCGACTATCGCCTGTTGTTCCAGAGAGCTCTTCCGAAGGTAGATTCGCGTGGTCTCTATGCTTTCGTGCCCCATCAAGTCTGCAAGCAGGGCTATGTCGTTGTATTTTTCAAGAAAATTCTTGGCGAAACGGTGTCGAAATGAATGGGGGTATACGACCTTGGGATTGAGACCATATTTGACCGCATAGTTCTTTAATTGTTGAGACACTCCCCGTGTGGTTATCCGCTTTCCGAATCGGTTCAGAAAAAGATAGCCTTCTGCCCTTCCGTCTTTGGATAGCCAGCTGCCTGTCTCATCTCGGAGTTTCTTTGGAATAAAAATCCTGCGGAATTTCCCTCCTTTGCCATAAATATCTATGTGCCCGGCATTTATATGCTCAATCTTTATCTGGACAAGTTCGCTGACACGTGCTCCAGTTGCAGCCAAGTAGCGGACAATGAAATACCATTCCGCATTGGATTCTTTCTTCAGTTTATTCTTGAAGAAAAGGTAATCTTCATTGCTGATGACATTTTCAAGATATGATTTCTGCTGCACCTTGACAGATTTTAGACGAAGGCGTGTGTGCTTGGAAAATTCCAAGTACTTGTTCAGAGCTTGTATCCGCAGGTTCACGGTCTTAGGTTTGAAATTCTCCATCAAGTCGGTCTTGTAGGAAAGCAGATTTTTCTTTGTCAAGTCCTTTTTCTTAGTGAAGAAATCTGAAACGGCATATTTGTATGCCGAGATTGTGTTCTCCGACATATTCTCTTGCCGGAGAAATAATTCAAAGTTGTCAATGTTTGCCATAATCCATTTTTTAGTCCAACAAACGGGTTGCCTATAAGTATGGAGGTGACGACAATTCCCATTATGAGAAGTTCATCGCTACCGGTGAGGTGAAGTGCATCGACGACGAGATTCCGTTTGAGATACCAGCTACCTGGGAATGGGTGAGGGGAAAACACATTTTCTTGCCGATGCAGTCGACTAAACCTCAAGGCGAGTCTTTTACTTACATTGATATTGATGCTGTTAATAACAATAAAAATATCATTGATAAGCCCAAGAAAATACTTTGTACTCAAGCGCCTAGCCGAGCAACAAGAAAAGTAGAAGAAGATAATATCTTATTCTCAATGGTAAGGCCATACCTGAAAAATATTGCATTGGTTAGTCAAGAGCATAAAGAAGCCATAGCAAGTACGGGTTTTTATGTCATAAGGCCTTTCAGTGTTCTATTCTCCAAATATATTTTTAGGCTTTTGCTTTCTCCCTATGTTGTTGATGGTCTAAATCAGTATATGAAAGGAGATAATTCACCATCCATCAATAATGAGCATATAGAAAGTTATTTATATCCAATACCTCCCATTAACGAACAATACCGCATTGTAGCCCAAATACAAGAAATATTGCCATTGGTAGAGAGGTATAATTCAAGCCAAGCTATACAGGACAAACTCAATTCAGAGATAAAGGATAAGTTGCGTAAGTCCATCCTCCAAGAAGCCATCCAAGGCCGTCTTGTGCCGCAGATTGAGAGTGAAGGCACTGCCGCAGAGCTTCTGGAGCAGATAAAGGTGGAGAAACAAAAACTCGTCAAAGAAGGCA
>JAUMVX010000009.1:0-25121 GCA_030529945.1 Bacteroidia bacterium
ACCTGATCGGGCATCCCCTGTCTCGAAGGGATTGCCGGTCGAGCCGGCAATGACGGAAAAGGTCGAGCCGGCAATGAAGTTTAAGATATAGCCGTCAATGCTGAAGGCCTGTCAGCGCAGAAGCAGGTTGAAACTGAAGCCGAGGGTGACGAGTGATGGGAGACGGATGCCGGTCAGCGCAGAAGGAGATTGAAGCTGAAACCGAAGGTGAGGAGGGCGGCGGAGGAGAAAGGAAGATAGTCGCAGTCGGCGAAAAGGCGCAATCCGTAGGAGTCGCGAAGGCGGATGTCCAGAGACAGCCCGGCGCAGAGATCGAGACCGCCGCCAAGATCGAGCCCGGTGCCGTCATAAGCCTCATACGCCGTAGCGACCACCTCCGGAGCATTCCCGGAACCGCTCTTGGCGACCACTCCATACGTGTTCAGAGAGCCGGAAGAAGCACTCACCCCCGGAGCCCCCTCGCCCGCCGGAGCAGTGCAGCTGCTCCCCGTCTGCCGGTAGTATCCGGCCAATACCTTGCTTCCAATAGAAAATCTTCTGCCAAGCTGTTCTCTGAAATAAATGCCGGAGCATATGGAAGCGAAATCTGCGGAAGCCGCACCGCCCGAAAAGCTGCCAGCGGCATACGAAAGCAGGGCCCGGCCGCCGAGGCCGAAACGCTCATTCCAGAAATAAGCCCCTTCCAGCCCGGCGTGCGAACTGCGAAGAGAAGAGCGCCCGGAAGCTCCCCCGAAAAGCCAGCCCGTTCCGGTATAAAGGCCTATAAAAGAAGACATCCACTCATCCGGAAGCTCCTCATCCTGCCAATCTTTCCCGAAAATGAGGTCAGAAATCAGATACCCCGCTTCGGCCGACAGAACCCCGAGCCCCGCCCCTGTCAGCACATCGCTCAGCCAATGCCTGTCGTTCGCGATGCGCATTACTCCCGTGGCAGCGGCCAATGAATATGCTCCCGCGCCGACCCAGGGGCTGAGTTCGCCATACTCGCGCGTAAGAAGTCCAGCCATCATAAAAGCCCGAGCCGAGTGGCCGGAAGGAAACGACAGGGCATCGGAGCCGTCGGGCCGCTCCACGGAAAAAAGAGTCTTCAGCGACTTGACCGACCCGCCCATAATCAGGTATGCGGCAGAGGAAGCCGTGAGCATCTCCGCCCAGCTGCTGCGTCCGCGCACCCCCGCCGCCTTCAGCGCGAGCATCACCGCTCCGGGCGAAAATTGCAGATAGTCGTCAATATGGGTGCTGAAGTTCGGCAGACGGCTGTCCCTCAGACTTTTGAGGCCACCGTCGGCGTCCAATGCCGCCACTCCTCCCGCCATCATAACGGGCAGGCTGACCGTCAGCGCACTGCCGACCCTGCCGGGGACTGCGCTCCACCGGGACGTCATTGCCGGCGTGATTTTTTCCGTCATTGCCGGCTCGACCGGCAATCCCGTCGCGGACACAGATGCCCGATCAGGTCGGGCATGACGAGGAGCCGGCTCGACCTTGTCCGTCATTGCCGGCTTGACCGGCAATCCCGTCGCGGACGCAGATGCCCGATCAAGTCGGGCATGACAAAAAGAAGGTACGGCGCAAAGCAGCGCGGACGCAATGAGCGCCGTGCTCAGTCTTTTGCGTATAAACATAAAACTGCCCACGGCGCGAAGATAGATAAATCCCCGGAATTAAGTGAGGATTAAGTGATTCCTAAAAAATAAAGTTGGTAAGTTTTTGTGAAGGATCACTAATATTTTCCCGCGTTCTCGATTATCCAGCGAGTGCAAGGCTTCTCGCGGAAACTGCGGTCGAAGAGCAGCGGATACTCCTGCCGGCCCTCGATCCGCGTCGGATACTCATTCTTCCAGCTGTCGCCGTCCTGAACTCCCCACATATTCACCCGAAGAATCTTCTCGTGATTGCGCAGCATAAGATCCCAGAGGCTTTCCACCCGGCTGTTCCACTTCTCATCGAGCTCCTGCGGAATACCCTCCGGATAAGGCACGAACATCTCCCTGTGCTTCTCGAAGAGCACGGGGTCCGCCACTACTTCCGCGAAGGACTTGTCCCCGATGTCAGCGGACCTGGTCAGAGTCGGAAGTATGGTGACATCCAACTCCGTGAACTGTATCTTCACTCCGGTGGCGGTGACTATGTCGATGGCCTGCTGAAGCTCCTCCAGATCCGGATAATCTATACCGTAATGTCCCTGAAAGCCTACCGCATCTATACGCAGCCCCTTGGCTTTCAGGTCGTTCACGAGCTTCGCCACAGTCTCGGCCTTCTCCCTGCGGAACATATTGTAGTCATTGTAATACAGCTCCGCGTCAGGGTCGGCCTCGTGAGCATAGCGGAACGAGAGTTCAATATATTCCTCGCCGAGTATCCTGTAGAACGGACTTTCGCGCCAGGAACCATCATCGAGGACGGCCTCATTCACTACATCCCAGCCCTTTATGCGGCCCTTGTAACGTCCCACGACGGTATGGATATGCTCCCTCATCCTCGCTTTCAGCTCCTCGGGGGTCACATCAGTACCGTCATCGTTCTTCGGGAACCAGTCCGGAAGCTGCGAATGCCAGGTGAGGCAGTGACCATAGACGGCCAGATTATTCCGAATACCGAAATCCACATAGCTGTCGGCGAGATCCCATACGAACACTCCCTTCTGAGGCTGTATCTCTTCACTTTTCAGGCAGTTCTCGGGCTCAATGGCGTTGAAATGGCGCAGGAGCACGGAATCGCCCCTGGTGTCCAGGCCGCGAATCTGCGCTTCATTTATCGCCGCGCCGATGAGGAACTTGCCTTCGAGCGCGTCCTTGAGAGTCTGCGGCCCGCTCGAACAGGCTGCAGATGCCAATATGGTAAAAAGACAGATTATTTCTTTTCTCATAAAATTTTCGTTTTCTTGAATACTATGCGCGGCCTTCTGAGGAAGGCCGACGCATCAATATTTATACACCTTCAGCAGCTGAGCGCCGACGGAGCCGTAAGGGATGCGCAGATGGCGGCCCTGATGGTTTTCATCACCGTTCAGACGGCGCACTCGCCGCAATGACTCATCCCTGACCTCATCTATGCTGAGGATTCCCATATGCCCCTTCCCGTCGGAGGGAGTCATAGTGGCCACACAGGAAGTTCCCAGGAAGAGGAACCCTGCTTCATCAAGGTCGATGATGAGGAAAGCGCCCTCCCCCCATCTGTCGGTCTCGCCGTGGACAGGACACCAGGAAACGGTCCCGTCGTGACTGCAGGTGAAACGGACATCTCCTATGGTGACTTCCGTCCTCGGGTTTGCGGCATCGACGAGCACCCCGTACACCTTGCCCTCGGCCTGTTTACGGGCTATCAGGGGCAGGAATTGCCCCAGCAGAGCGTAAGACTCGGCTGTAGGCAGAGGGTCATTGTCGATGGAGAACGGAGAAAAGCCTATCGCCGCGTGGCGGCCGAGGGCATAGAAGACCCTCGCGGCATTCTCCCCGCACTGGCGTATTTCCGGGATGAAGAGCTGATTCTCAGGCTTGGAGTAGCGAGCTGTCCACTCCGGAGATCCCGGGTCGTAGATGTCGGGAGAGATCAGATCAATATCCGGAGCCTCGGCCTTCCATATATCCATAAGATGGTCCAGAGGGCCCGCAGCCGGATAGTCCCCCGGCTTGCGTCCGCGGGAATTCAGCGCGACATTGACATACATCGGTATGTCATATTCGGCCTTGCCCGCCTTGGCGACCGCTCCAGCGTAGCGAGCGTAATACTTCGCCTGAAACTTCTCCTGCTCATAAATGTCATCCCCGGTGCATCCGTCCTTCTTCCAAGCTTTCTGCGCGGTCTTCCCGAATTCGCGGGCAGAACCGAGCAGACCTATCTCGTTCTCCACCTGTACCATAAGCACGGTGCCGGTCTGCGAGTCCGCTTCACGCAGATGCTTCATCAGAGCGGCGAAAGCCTTGCAGTCGGCTTTCAGCGCCAGCGGGCAGAAAGCGGAAAGGATTTCGCGCACATCCCCCTTCTCGTCCTGTGCGAGGGTGAAGCGGCTGCCGAAGCCTTGCTTCATCCAGGCCGGCACATAGCAGGACATACTGTTCTTCCAGGTTCCGAACCAGAGCAGTATCAGATGCAGATTATGGGAACGGGCGCTCCGCAGAAGATAATCCACCGAAGAGAAATCGAACTCTCCCTCTTCCGGCTCTATCATCTCCCAGTAAACGGGGGCGAGGACCGTG
Organism: Bacteroidia bacterium; assembly: GCA_030529945.1. Taxonomy (GTDB): domain Bacteria; phylum Bacteroidota; class Bacteroidia; order Bacteroidales; family UBA932; genus Cryptobacteroides. Next base: position 4,200 of record JAUMVX010000009.1, read on the forward strand.
TTCAGTCCGGCCTCGCGCATAAGCGCCCAGGAGTTACGGCTGTCCATATACTCCGGGCAGGAGGCGCTGGAATTAGCCAGCTCCCCGCCCAGAATTATGAACGGCTCCCCCTTGAGCATCAGCTGTAAGGCTTCATTGTTTTTCTGAAGCCTTACCGGCTGAGCACTCACGGCTGCAGAGGCAAGCAGGAGTGCGCAGAGCAGCGCAGGTATCCTTTTCATTCTCAGAAGCTCAAGAAGTGATGAATTATTCCCTACTCTTCCTCCTGATAAGGATAGATGCCGGCAAGCTCGCAGAGATATACGTACAGAGCCTCGTAGGCCGGCTTCTTCACATATTTGTTACCGGACCAGAGCAGCGGCTGATTCTCTTCGCCTACCCAGGAATCCTTATCGTTTATGCCCCAGATGGTGATTCCGCCTCTCTGCGCGGCAGGAACGATCTCTATGTACTTCTCGAAGATATACTTGTAGAGCTCAGCCTGCGCCTGTGTATCCGTGCACTTTATGTCGAGCTCGGAGATGCGGACCATCTTTCCGGTCGCAGCAAGCTCAGTGAGAGAAGCCGCAATCTTGTCCTCAAGGCCTTCCGTAGCCATATCCAGATGCATCTGGGTACCTACTCCTGTCACCTGGGCATTTCCCTTGGCATACTCGCAGAGAGCAGCCCGCTTCGACGGAGAAGTTTCGAGGTTATAGTCATTTATATAGAGGTCTGCGGTCTTGCCGTAGAGCTTCAGGGCATCCGTCGCATAGGCGAAAGCCTTGTCGGTGAAGTTCTTGCTGCCGCCTGAATAGTCGCCCCAGATGAAAATGTTATCGCCGGTGGTGTTATCCGAGCTGCGGAAATTGCCGTTCTCGGTAAGCACCTCGTTCATCACATCCCAGGCATAGACGTCGAAATGCTCCACCATCCCGTAAACGAAGTTCTTGTAGGCGAAGCCGAGGGCGTCCGCCGCAAGTTCGCCGTCAAGCTTGTTCGTGCTCTCGAATTCCGCTGCCGCGGCCTTGCGCGGCGCGGGGCGCTTCCAGCTGTAGTACTTCCCGTACCCATTGGCCGCCCTGGCGGCCTGTGCGGAAGCGGCGACAGGGTAAATCTGGAAGCAGTCGAGCGTTATGACATTGGCGGAACCGCCGCCGTAGAAGGCGACCTGGATCTCTGTCTGGTCGTCGGCTGTCGTGTAGTCGTAGGACTGCGTCGTCCAGTCGGTGCCGAGCTTGTCGTAGTTTCCGTAGGCGGAACTCTTGTACTCGGTGGACGCGCCTCCGCGGATGTCAATCTGCAGGTCAGTGTCGGCGGAGTCGGACTTGCCCTGCCAGGCTATGCGGTAGGTCGTGCCAGGCTCCACGCCGTATTTCTTCGACACGAGCTGGATGTCCCAGGCATTGGCCGCGTGGCCGTCGGAATTGTCCATACGCACTGCCTGCTTTCCGTGGTGGGCGTCGGAGACGAAGCTCACATAGTCCGGACCGTTCACCTGCCATCCCGCCTCGACCATAGCCGCAGCGTCAGCATAGCTCTCGAAATCGCCGTCGTCCGCTACGGAAGTCTTTTCTATACAGCTCTCCACAGGAGTAGGATAGAACTGAACGTCATCGATATGGTAAGTGCCCGCCGAGTAAGCGCAGTCGAGCACTATCTGCACCTGCGATGCTCCCTCAGGCGCCGTCTCGTCGAGATATATGAACTGCCATTTGTCGCCGATGCCCGGAAGCTGCTTGTATGAAGTGCCCGTATCCCACTTGAGCTCAGCCTGTATGGTGTCGGCCCCGTCCGGGGACTTGACCCACATTCCGAAACGGTAGGACTGTCCTGCGACGATGTCCATCTTGTTGTTGAACGCCACCTGAATGTGCCAGGCGTCGCCGCCGCTGTAGCCCGTGGAAGTATTGTCCACCACGAGGGCGTGGAGAGCCGAATGGACGGCATCCTTGTTCGCGCCGATTTCAGGCTCGTTCCTGGAGACTACCGAAGCATAGTCAGAACCGTTCCATATTCCATAGGCCCCTTCTGTCTCGAAATCGCCTCCGACGAGCAGGTTAGTCTTATCTATATAATTGGTGTAGTCGCCGTCATAGATGGCCTCGAAAATCTGGAAATCATCGATGAAGTAGCATACTGCGGCTGTACCGCCGTAGAAGGCGACGCTCAGGCTTGAGCCGGCCTCGACAGTGTAGTCCAGATACTGGTATGTCCAGCTTGTGCCCATCTTGTCGTACTGTCCCCAGGCGGAGTTCTTATAAGCCTTGGCGGAGCCGTCTTCGCGGATGTCTATCTGTATGTCAGCATCTTCGTTCGCCATTCCGTACCACGCGATGCGGTAGGTCTTGCCCGCCTCCACATCGAAGGAAGGAGTGATGAGCTGGATGTCCCAGGCATTCGCGCAGTGGCCGTCGGAATTGTCCATCTTGAGGCTCAGGCTTCCGCTGTTCGCCTGCTCGGACGAGATGCTTACCGCATCGGCTCCGTTGCACTGGGCCCAGCCGTAATTCGCGACCAAATCGCTGCCGGAAGTTCCCGCCGGGTAAGACTCGAAGTCTATGCCGCCGCCCAGAGCCTTAGGGTTTATGTAGTTGCCGCCCGTCTGCTCGTCTTCCTCGATGACTGTCTCGACCACGCGGATATTGTCTATGATCACCCCTTTCGAAGTCGTGAGAGTGTAGGATATGTCCGCGAGGGACGGGGTCTTGAAAGCGGCGCTGTATTTATACCAGCTCTGCTCGATCGCAGTCTTCGCTTTCTGGCCGCCGGCGGCTGTGAGTGTCAGTGAGCCGCCTTCGGAGGACTTTGCCCAGAAGGAAACCATATAGGCTTTGCCTTCCTCCACGTCCGCCTTGAAAGAGAGAGTGGCGTCGTCGGCCGATGCCTTTGCGGAGTAGTCGCCGGCAAATACGTCGATGTATGCGTCAGTGAGTTCGAAGCCCGAAGCGGTATAGCCGTCGAGACTTCCGGACTCGAAATTCCAGTCTCCGGCGAAGACGGAAGAGGAGTTGTCCGCAGCGGATTTATCTACAAGTCCCTGAAGGTAAGTGACATTCTGCTGCTGATGCCATCCGAGGACGTGCCCGAAGAGCTCGGTTCCGGCTTCTCCGGCCCAGACTGCCATCTCGTCGGCGGTGTCGAATTTGAGCTTGCCGTTTGCCGCTACTATGGCGTCGTGTTTCATTTCGTTGCCGAAAGTCACCGCGCTGAATTCGCGCTTGAGGATTCCGGCGATGGAATCATTCTGGAAGTATTCGCTGTGCGTGAACGCGGCACCGAGTCTGATGTCCTGCTTCGCGGCAAGTTCAGCCAGGCCGGCTTTCGTGAAGTCCACGTCGGGGAGCGGCGGATTAGGATTCACCACGTCCGTAGGCTTGCTGAATTCCTCGTAGATTTCCCCGGTCTCGCAGGAGATGAGACCGGAAAGGACTATGCCCAGTGCAAGGAACGAAGATATTTTCTTCATAAGTCGAGTTGAATAATTAGTTTTTGTGTGACGATTACGTGTTTCCCGATACATAAGTTCACGATGCAAAATTACAGCCTTTTTCCGTGCGCACAATACTATTATAGTTCACAGATTTTCTTTTTCGATAAGTATATCTTACTTTTGTAACATTTAATATAGATTTGGGAACATAATCGCACCATATAACGAAAACACAAGGAATTGTTACGTAATCCAAAGCTTTGTTTCATAAATTCATATAGATGTATCCATCGGGCACGGGACATAAATGGACAATCCCGAACTTTGCAGAAGAAATCACACGACACTATATGTTTCCCGACATAGACACGGATTACTAACCAATTCAACCACTCAGAAAGTCACTTTATGCGAAATCTACTTACAAGAGACTGTGGGAAATGGCTGTGTACTGCCGCACTGATGCTCGTGACACTGTTCACCGCATCCGCACAGCAGGGCAGCATCACCGGAACCGTCACTGACAGGACCGGCGAACCCATAATCGGAGCCGTCGTAATGGTCGACGGCGTGCAGGGAGGCGAAGTTACTGATGCCGACGGCGTCTATTCAATCAGGGCGTCGCAGGGCCAGACCCTCATCTTCACCTGCCTGGGCTATATGGAAAAAAGGGTTACGATAGGGAGTTCCCGGACCGTGGATGTCGTTATGGACGATGATACCACGCTGCTCGAAGAAGCGGTCTCCATCGGATACTCCACAGTTAAGAAACGCGACCTGACAGGTTCCGTCGCATCCGTGGGAAGCGACGCCATTACCAGAACCATCCCTACTTCCGCAGACCAGGTGCTGCAGGGACGCGCTGCGGGTGTCCAGATGACCCAGAACTCGGGTATGCCGGGCGGCGGTACATCCATCCGCATCCGAGGCGTGAACTCCCTGAACTCGTCTAATGAGCCTATCGTGGTCATCGACGCCCAGACGGGGTCCAGCACCGACAACGCCCTTTCCTCCATAAACCCGAACGACATCGAGAGTATGGACATCCTCAAGGACGCATCGGCCACCGCCATATATGGCGCACAGGGCGCGAACGGCGTCATCCTCATCACCACCAAGCGCGGCCGTGCGGGCAGCAGCAGCATAACCTTCGATGCCCAGGCGGGTATCCAGACTATGCCGAAGTACCTCGAACTGATGGACTTCCCGACATACGCCGAGACTTATAACGCCTACGCGAAGCTCAGAGGAGCCACCCAGAGAGACGAGTATGCGAACCCGGCGGCACTCTCCGCAGGCACCGACTGGCAGAAGGAGCTTTTCAAGACGGCTCCTATGCAGCAGTACAACCTCTCCGTCACCGGCGGTACCGAGAAGGCCACCTACGCGGTCACAGGCGGTTATCTGAATCAGGACGGTATAGCCTACGGCTCAGGCTTCGAACGCTATAACCTCCGCACGAACATCGATGTGAACGCCCGCAAGTGGGTCAAGATAGGCGCGAGCGTGGCGGTCAGCCATTCTGTCCAGAACGTGAACTCCCTCGCGGGAAGCTCGGAAGGTCTCATCCAGGTGGCGCTGAAACAGTCCCCGGCTGTAGCGGCACACTCCATCGACGGAGGCTATGACGGACCGGAGGACGCGAATTTCGCCCAGAGCAACCCTATCGGTCTCGCGAACCTTCTCGAGAACAGGAACAACAAGTCCGGAGTCCGTTCCAATATATATATGGATTTCAGCATCCTCAAGGGACTGAACTTCAGAACGGAATTCTCCAGCGACATAAACTTCACGAACGCGTACCAGTTCACCCCTACATATAAGTTCGGCTCCATCTACAACAGCGAGAACAGCCGTCAGGAGCAGAAGAACTGGTCTATGTACTACGCCTGGAGAAATCTTCTCACCTATAACAGGGCATTCGGAAAGCACAGCGTGAATATGATGCTCGGCCAGGAAATCACCTCCAGCCACTGGGAGTACATTCTCGCCAAGAGACTTAACGGTCCCGACAACCTGCACGACATCAGCGCGGGCGACCAGACTACCAGCACCACCGGGGGCAGCAGCGGCGACACCAAGTTCGCTTCATTCTTCGGCAGACTCTTCTACTCTTACGATGACAAGTATCTTCTCACCGCGACGGTACGGGCCGACGGTTCCTCTAATTTCGCCAGAGGCCACAGATGGGGCGTCTTCCCTTCCGCAGCCCTCGCCTGGCGCATCTCCGAGGAGAACTTCATAAAGGACAACGTATCCTGGATCGATGACCTCAAGCTCCGTCTCGGCTACGGTGAAGTGGGCAACTCGAACGTGCCGGCGATGGCCTGGCAGGCTACCCTGAACACCGTCACCACCAACTGGGGCAACGGCTACCTCACCGGGCGCATCCCTAACGAATACCTCTCCTGGGAGTCCACGCGCTCTCTGAACACCGGTCTCGACGTAAGCCTCTTCAAGGACAGGCTGAACATAGTCTTCGACGCATACAGCAAGACCACGGACAATCTGCTTATGGAAGCCGTCCTCCCGGCCTATGTGGGAACTGAGGGACAGGGTTCCGCCGCCGCGCCTTACGGCAATATGGGTTCCATCTCGAACAAGGGTTTCGAATTCACCGTGAACACGGTGAACGTCAGCAAGCCGCATTTCAGCTGGACAAGCAGCTTCGTATTCTCGATGAACCGCAACCGCGTGGAGGCTCTCAATACCGACGACGGCGTGATCGACAAGACCTATCAGGTCAGCGGAACGAACACCGTCGTAACGCGCACGAAAGTGGGCTCGTCCATCGGTGACTTCTACGGCTACAGGGTGATCGGCCGCATTATGGATGCGAACGACATCTACGACAGCGAAGGAAACATAAAGGTGGCCCTTCCTACCACGGTCATAAACAAGGATACCGGCGTATGGGTCGGCGACTGGCTCTATGAGGACGTGAACGGCGATATGGTCATCGACGAGAATGACCGCGTGAACCTCGGAAGTCCTCTTCCGAAATTCACCGGCGGCTTCGGCAATACCATCTCCTGGAAAAACTGGGATTTCAACGTCTATCTAACCTATTCTTACGGGAACAAGGTAATGAACTGGCTCAGAGTCACTATGGACAACCCTAACTCCACCACGAACAAGTTCGCCAGAGTGAAGGATTACGCGAAGATCGGCCTCATAAACGAGAAGAAGAGCGACAGCGACATCTGGAACGTATATGTGCAGAGCGCGAACAGCTGGGTTCCGAGAATGAGTTCCGGCGACGTGAACGACAATGACCGCGTCTCTTCCCTCTACGTGGAGGACGCTTCCTACATCCGCGTCCAGAACATCTCTCTGGCATACAAGCTTCCTTATGACATAGTGGAGAAGATGCACCTGTCGTCCCTGCGCCTGTCGCTGAACATCCAGAACCTGTACACCTTCACGAAATACTCCGGTTACGACCCGGAAATCGGTATGACCACCGACCAGTATTCGACCTCGGGGCAGAGCGCCCTTATGAACGGCATCGATACGGGACGTTATCCGAGTCCGCGGATCTACACCCTCGGAGTAAGCATCGGTTTTTAATTCCAAAAGATGATGAAAATGAAAAGGATATTAAGCATTATATGTCTGAGCGCCGCTCTGGTCACCTTCTCCTCCTGCGAGAACTGGCTTGACGTCTCCTCCGAGTCGCAGACTACTCTCGACACGTTCTTCCGGAGTGAAAGCGACTGCCGCAACTCGACGGCTCCGCTCTACAACAAGGTGTGGTTCGACTTCAACAACAACTTCGGCTTCGGCTTTATGGACGGACGCGCGAACAACGTCTTCGGTCCGTGGTCGGCCTACATCTATCCTTACGTGAATCTGACGGAGACCACCTCCACCGCTAACCTCTACAGCGCCTGGCAGAGCCTCTTCGTGATCGTGACCCAGTCCGACTACACCCTGAACAACCTCGACCGTGCCCGTGAGCACGGCGTGAGCGAGGATGTCATAACGGAGTGCAAGGCAGAGTGCCGCTTTATGAGAGGCATCGCCTACTGGTATCTGGCGATGTCCTGGGGCAATGTCCCTATCATCGAGGATCCTCAGCAGCTCATAAATGACCCTAAGGTGAACACGAACCCTATAGAGGACGTGCTCGCATTCGCCATCAGGGATATGGAATATGCCGCCAAATATCTCCCGCAGACTCCTTACCAGTCAGGACGCGTGTTCAAGGCTTCCGCCTACGGTATGCTCGCCCGCTTCTACAATACGGCGGCCGCATTCGTCCGCGGAGGGAAAGGCTCCACCGGTTCCCTGGGCAAAAGCGCGTCCGAGTACTACTCGGCCGCCAAGGACGCAGCCCTCAAGGTGATAAACGACAGCAGCGTGGGCTTGCTGGAGAACTACGAAGACCTCTTCAAGGTTCAGAACAACAACAACAAGGAAGTGCTCTTCTCCCTGCAGTGGGTTCCGAACTCCGACTACGGCACGACGAATTTCTCCGACGCCTACCTCGCGCTCAGCAGCACCTGCGTGGGCGGCCGCTCGGCCTGGGGCAACGCGACCTACGGCTCCGGCGAACTCGTGAAGCTCTTCAGCGAGAGGAATGACCTCATCCGCCTGAAAGCCACATACTTCACCGAGGGGTGCTACTACGACTACATCCGCTCCGACGAAGGCGGTTACCTGGTGGGCACCGGGACCGGATCCTACGACGCGGACGGCGAGTTCGTGCTCGTCAGCAAGGACGAATACTCCGACATTATGGCCTGGATAAAGAAGGGAGTGGTAGGTTCAAGCGCAGATACAGGCGGTCTTGCGACCAATCAGAACTCCTGTCTCAACACTCCTCTGCTCCGCGTCGCCGACGTGATGCTCCACTACTGCGAAGCCTGCATAGGCGAGGGTACGTCCACCACCGACCCTGTGGCTCTGGAAGTCTTCAACAGAATCCGCAGCCGCGCCGGCCTGCCGGCGGTCAGCGAGATCACCGTGGACGGCACCGACGGCCTGTGGAACGAGCGCCGCTGCGAGCTTGCCATCGAATATGTGGCCTGGCCGGACTTCGTGCGCAGAGCCTACTACCAGCAGGACTGGGTTCTCAAATTTATGGGAAGCCAGAACCGCAACGCCTCCTTCTCCTACAAATGGGCCACCAACACCTTCGAGTGGAAACTGAATGACGACGGCACCATCGCCAAGACCGGAAGCAACGACGAGGAGACTCCTTCGGCGAGCCGTCTGCTCCTTCCTTATCCGGAATCCGAGCTCATCAAGAACCAGCTGCTCAAGGCCGACCCTGTTCCTTACACATTCAGCGATGAAGAATAATACAGACGCGATATGAAAAAGATTTCAAGCATAATCACGGTACTCGTCTCCGCTGCCCTGCTGCTCTGCGGCTGCAGCGAGTCGGAGAATACGGACAAGTCCTACGGACCGCTCAAAGTGACCAAGGTATATCAGAATTCCGTGAAGTCACTTGAGGAAATCGACCCTGCGGTGGGCGTGCGTCTCGGCACGATGATCCGCCTCGAAGGACAGAACTTCCTCGGAATCAAGAAGATCAGCTGTAACGGTTCCAAGGCGTACATAAACCCTAATCTGCTTACGGAGAATTCGGTGGTCTTCAGGATTCCGACCAAGGATTCAGACAATGTGGACACTCCTACCGGAACCGACTGCGACGAGGCACTCCGCGACAAGATCATCATCAGCTCCACCGGCAATCCCGATTACGAATTCAGTTTCAGGATTATGGGTTCGGCCCCGAGCATCAGCTCGGTCAGCCACACCCTGCCTACCGAGGGTTCCTGGGTGACGGTGAAGGGCGCACAGCTTAAGGGCGTCAAGAGCGTCTCCTTCTGCAACGACCTGAACGAAGTGGTAGCCACTACCGAAGCCATCAGAAACGAGAACGCAAAGGGTCTGAGCTTCCAGTTCCAGACCCCCGCCTTCCCTGCAGATTACGAGGGAGGATACCTTCTCGTGGACACCGACAACGGCAAGGCTGCGTCACCGAACTATTTCTGGAGAGTGAAGAACATCTTCCTCAGCAAGTTCTACAGCGAGGAGGATGACGGTCTCTACAAGTACAACCCAAGCTCCACCCACGACAGCTATTATGCCTGGGGTTCCGGAACATCGGGCAATATGCCGGATGCGGAGACCTATCCGGACATTCCGGAGGTGTTCCCTGCCGAGGGTGACGGCCCTAAGAACCCTTCCATCTTCAGGTCTATGCCGGACTATCCCGGAGCTGCGGTATCCGTGCTCGCTCTGAGCGACGGCAAGCATTCGGCGGACGGCGGAGCCTGCATCGCGCGCGCCTGCTTCAACTCCGACGCCTGCTCGGGACGCGCCCTCGGTATGGCTCAGACTCTGGATATCGGTGTGGAACTCTTCACGACCGCCACGGCCTGCGAGAACCTCGCTTTCCAGTTCGACTACTTCATCCCGGGGCCTTGGGACAGCGGCCGCATCGCGGTGACCTTCGTGGACAGCGGCATAGACTGGATGGCGAACTACCATCCGTGGACTACCGATCCCGACACTTACGCAAAGGGTATGACCGAGTGGATGACGGCCACGATTCCTCTGTCCGACTTCCCTAACTTCGCCGGCCAGACCTACGGCTACATCCTGAAGAACACGATAAAAGGTGTGAACGGAGACTATGCCTGCCAGGGTATGATCGCATTCTACAATGACGAGTGCGACGGCCACGCGGCCCACGCGTACGACAATTTCATAATGTACTGGAACAACCTCCGCGTCGTTCCTATGACCACCATCGAAATCGAGGACGAATAGTCCCGAGCGCATCCGGGGAGGAGACGTCGCTCCCCTCCCCGGTTTTATTGATGCTGAAACAGTTTATCTCAGAATAACTCGAAATAGTATATTTCAGAATCACTTGAACTCCGTGTAAAAAAGGCTATCCTTTAGACACGAACCACCGACTAAGAACCCTCGCGATGAAAAGAACCCTTATCTGTCTGCTGCTGGCCGCCCAAGTGAGCGCGAACGCCCAGACGGCCCGTCTATACACCTCGGAAGACGGACTTCCGAGCAGCCAGATAAACGACATACGTCAGGACGGCAAGGGCTTCGTCTGGATTTCCACAGAAAACGGCCTCGCCCTCTTCGACGGGATGGAGATGCACATCATCCAGTCCCCTTCCGACGGCGAAGGCGTACTCGCGAGCAACCTCGTCCTCACCACCTTCGAGGACAGCGCCGGAACCTTATGGGTCGGCACCTCCAAGGGCCTGCAGACCTATGACATAGCATCGGGCAGATTCAGCACGGTCGATCTCGGGGACAGCGCCGTGCCGCTCTCCACCCAGCACATCTCCTCCATAGTGGAAGTGGCGAGGGTGGACGGAAGCTTCGAGATATGGGTCGGCACCTCGCAGCACGGAGTCTATGTGATAGACGGCGGCACGCACGGCTCCGACACGGAAAAGCACAATTCCATAAACGCCCTGCTCCCTTCGCTCTTCGTAAACCGTCTCTTCGCGGACTCTGACGGCAGGATGTGGATAAGCTGCGAAACCGGAGGGCTGAGCGTCATAAGCCTTAAAGACCATAGAAACCTCATAGACGGGATGTGGACTCCGGAAACGGCGGTGATCGCCTCCACCATACTCGTCACGGACTTCGCCCAGGAGGGCGGGGACATAGTCATCAGCAGCTCCAACTGCGGACTGCTCATAGCCGATACCTCGGGCATCCGCCGCTCTTCCGACAGGGCGGCAGCGCAATGCAGCGCGATGGTGCTGCTGAGGGACAGGATGTTCAGCCGTGCCGGAGACAAAACCTTTCTGGTAGGCCTGGAAGACGGCGGATACAAAATCTACGACCTGCAGCGCGACCGTCTCCGGGACGTGAAGGCGGGCAACATTCCTTTCGACACCTCCGGCTGGAAAGTCCACAGCCTGATGGAAGATGATCAGGGCAACGTCTGGATGGGAGCATTCCTGAAGGGCGTGATGGTCGTTCCCAAGTCTATGTACGGCTTCGACTGCATAGACCTGAACGCAGCGGGAGAACCGGGGGCCAAATCCTTCGGCTGCGTGACATCCATATACAGAGATGACTCTGACAATTCCCTCTGGGTGGGAACCGACGGAAGCGGAATCATCAGAATCGCAGCGGACGGGAGCAGAACCATATACAATTCGGAGAATTCCGCTCTGGGCAGCGATGCAGTAATGGCTCTGGAAAAAGACGGCGCCGGAGTTCTCTGGATCGCCACATATCAGGGAGGCCTCTACAAGTACTCCGGCGGGAAGATTTCCGCCTTCCGGGACAACTCCCGCATCGGCACGGCGAAGACCGTGGACCTCTCATACGACAGCAGCCGGAATCTGCTCTACGCGGGCACGCACGGGGCCGGACTTGCCATAATCGACCTTGCCGCCGGCAAGGTCACGGGAAATATAGCTGAAGACCTGAACAAGTGGATCAGCTCCCTCTATCTGGACAGCGGCGGTATGCTCTGGGTCGGAACCTTCAACGGTCCGCTGTGCTACAACCACACCACCGGGAAAATGGTCCGTTACGACATCGGGGACCGCAATATGAATTCCAGGGTGTACAGTTTCTGCGAGAGCCGGGACGGCAAGATGTGGATAGGCACAGGCGAAGGCCTTATCAGTTACGACAAGGCCAATGCCCGGAGCAAGAGCTATACTGTGGATGACGGGCTATCCAGCAACGTGGTCTGCGGCATTCTGGAAAGCGGCGACGGCAACATCTGGCTCTCGACCTTCCGGGGGCTGAGCAGACTCACCCCGGCCACAGGCCGCATCACGAGGTATTACGCCTACGATGGACTTCAGGAAAACGAATTCCACTACCGCGCGGCTCTGCGCTGCTCGGACGGACGTATGATTTTCGGCGGCATAAACGGCCTCAGCCTCTTCTACCCGCAGACGGTCGACCAGAAGATTCACGACGTGCCTCCGGTGTATTTCACTTCTCTGGAAGTGGGCGGACGGAAAATCAGCTACGGCTCTCCGCAGGACAGGGATATCCTCGACAGACACATTCTGGAGGCCACTTCCATAAAACTCCCCCACTCCAGGAACAGTTTCAGCATAGGTTACGCAGTACTGGAGTACACGAACCCCCGGAAAATGGTCTATTCCCACAAGCTGGAAAGATTCGACCGGAGATGGCAGACGCTCTCCCCTTACCGGCGGGCCGTCACCTACACCAACCTGCCCGCCGGACGCTACACCCTGAAAGTGAGGGCCGCCTTCGAGAACGACGACACCAATTTCTCGGAGAAGGCCATAAGAATACGCATACTTCCTCCGTGGTATAACAGCATACCGGCATATCTGGTCTATCTTCTGCTGCTCACGGGAGCCGTCCTGCTCATAAGGAAGAACCTCCTGAAGGAAAAGGCGCACGAGCAGGAACGCAGAGAATCCGAGGTCAAGGAGATGAAGCTGGAGATGTTCAGCGGCATCTCGCGGGAGATACGCACCCCGATGACTCTGGTGATGTCACCTCTGAAGGAATTCCGGGAAGCTGAAACCGACCCGCGCAGAAAAGACCTCTACAATCTTATGTACCGCAACTGCCACCGTGTGCTGAGGCTGGTGAACCAGATGATGGACATACGCAAGATGGACAGCGGGCAGCTGCAGTTCCATTTCCGCGAGACGGACATAGTCTTCTTCATCGGGGACATAGTCCACTCCTTCGAAACCCTCGCGCAGAGCCGCGGCATCAGCCTTCTGTTCCGCTCGGAAGAGGAGAAGGCTATGATGTGGATAGACCAGGGCCATTTCGACAAGGTGATCTTCAACCTGCTCTCCTACTCATTCGGGCACACTTCCGACGGAGGACGGATAGAGCTGAACATCAGCGGGCCGTCCCTGAACAGGGGCGAGATGCCGGGCAGAATCGAAAACTACGTCAGGATAGAGCTTATGCGCTCGCTCGATTCCGCCTCCGGAGCAGAGGGAACAGAGGGAGAGGAGGGCGAAGTCAGTGAAGAAAAAACCTCCGCCAGCCCCGGACTCTATCTGGCGAAGAGATTGACTGAAATACAGCACGGAATCCTCAGGAGCGAAAGGACTGACGAGGCTGCGGGCTTCTCCATCCTCCTGCCTTGCGGACGCGCCCATCTCTCCTCCGAGGAAATGTCGCCTACGGAACTTCATAAAGACCTGTACACCAGATATTCCGCAGACAGCTTCGCTCCGGCGGACGCAGCGGGGTCGTCGAACGAAGCCCCGAAAGAGAGCAAGACCAAAAAAGACATAGTCATAGTGGACGCGGACAGCGAGATGCGCTCATACCTGCGTCTGGAACTGAGCAAACTCTATAACGTAAAGAGCTGTGCGAACGGCAAATCCGCCTGGGGCATCATCTCCACGACCATCCCCGACGCAGTCATCACCGACCTGTCCATAGAGGGAATGGACGGTTTCGTGCTGTGCAGCCGCATCAAGCGCAACCCGGGCACGAACCACATCCCCGTCATCATAATGAGCACCCGCACCGACGAGGCGAGCGCACAGAAATCCAGCGAGAGCGGAGCGGACTCGTTCCTCACCAAGCCTCTGTCCATCGAGCTCCTGAAGAGCTCTCTGTCCAATGCGATAGCGACGCGGGACACTCTTCGCGGCAAATTCACCGCAGACATACGCTACAATTACGACGATATGAAGATGAACATCCGCAGCGGCAGTCAGGTGATGGACACCGTTATGGAAGTCATCCGCAAGAATCTGGACAATCCCGACTTCAGCGTGGAGAATCTCAGCCGAGACGTGGGTATGAGCCGCGTGCACCTGAACCGCAGGCTGAAGGAGACTATGAACATCTCCCCGAGCGACCTTATCCGCTCAATGCGTCTGAAACAGGCCGCCTGGCTGCTCATACACAACGAAGCCAACGTCTCCGAGGTTTCCTACAGGATAGGATTCTCCTCGCCTTCATATTTCTCGAACGCCTTCCACAGGTATTTCGGTATGTCCCCGAAGGAATTTCTGGCCAAATACCGCGACTGTGAGGACGAAGACACACTGAACAGGATTTTCGGGACAGGCCCGGAACGCGACGCCTATGGGAAGTAAGACATTGTACGTAACGATATTGGCGGCAGCCGTAATGCTCTCCTGCTCCCCTCGGGCGGAGGTCAGTCCGGGTGCGCTCTTTTGCGAACACGCTGTCCTGCAGCGCGGACGCGACATCACGATAGAGGCGAACAGCGCTCCGGGAGCGAGAATCAGGGTACGCTGGCGCGGGCGAACGTACAGGACCGCCGCAGACGGCGAAGGACGCGTACGCCTGAGCATTCCTTCGGGAGATGCCGGAGGACCGTTCACGCTGAAGATTGGGGACAAGACGGTCGGGGACATTCTCGTGGGAGATGTGTATCTGTGCAGCGGACAGTCGAACGCGGAACTGCCGGTGCAGCGCTGTCTGGATGTCGTCGCTGAAGATATAAAGGGCTGTTCGAACCCGCAGATAAGGTATTTCGCGGTTCCGTCCGCCTACTCTTTCGGAGAGCGGAAAAAAGACCTCTCCGGAGGAGAATGGGAAGTGCTCGACGGCGAGCGGACAGTTCTGAAATGGAGTGCGCTCTGCTATTTCACCGCCCGTTCTCTCTATGAAAAGACGGGGGTTCCCGTCGGTATGATACGCTCGGCCGTGGGAGGCTCCCCCATCGAGGCCTGGATGAACGAGCGGATACTTCCGGACTATGCTCTGGAGAGTCTGGCGCCCCTGAAGGACAGCGACTATGTGGACAGCCTGAAAGCAGCCGCGCCGAAGGTTTACAGCGACTGGGCCGAAGCGTACTCTGAGCTTGCGACCGGCAGGGAGGTCTGGAAAGACGTGGACCTTTTCTCGGAGGGATGGGCCCTGGACGCACAGGGAAAATCCTACACAGGAGGCCATCATCTGCGCAGAAGCGTGGATCTCAGCGCCGAAGAGGCCTCGGGCGGAGCTATGCTGCATCTGGGAGCGATGGTGGACGCGGATTCGGTCTTCGTGAACGGGACCTTCGTCGGAAGCACATCCTACCGCTATCCTCCGCGCCATTATGAGATCCCCGAAGGAGTCCTGCGCGAGGGCGGCAACCTCATAGAAGTCCACCTGTACGTCTATGGCCACGAGGGTCACGGCAGATTCATCGGGGGCAAGCGCTACAGCCTGGAATGCTCCGGCAGGGAAATCCCCCTTACTGACGGCTGGCAGCACAGCTATGCCGGAAGGATGCACGTGCGCGGGCGCGAGATATTCCTCCAGTATCAGCCGTCCGGTCTTTTCAACGCTATGATCGCTCCCCTCGCCTCTTACGCTACTTCCGGAGTCATCTGGTATCAGGGCGAGAGCAACGCGGGCCGCCCCGAAGGATACGGAGAACTGCTCGAAAAGATGATAGCGGACTGGAGGGTTCAGATGCACGAGGCCGATCTCCCTTTCTACGTGGTGGAGCTGGCCGACTATGAGCATTCCGAGCTTGCGGGCGAGGATAACGGATGGAAGCGGATTCAGAATGCACAGAGGAGCACGGCGGAGAAGATGGAGGGAGTATGGCTCATACATAACGCCGACCTCGGGGAGTGGAACGACATACATCCTCAGGACAAAAGGACCCTCGGGGAGAGAATCGCAGATGAAATATTGAAACAGAAAGAATAATATGGCAAGAACTACCGAAGAAGCCAAGGGCTTCTACAAACTGAACTGGATGCAGCGCATAGGTTTCGGTGCCGGAGATATGGCCCAGAACCTCATCTACCAGACCATAAGTATGTGGCTGCTGTTCTTCTACACGAATGTCTTCGGGCTGGATCCGGCGGTCGCCGCCGTGATGTTCCTGGTGGTCCGCATAGTGGACGTGCTCTGGGACCCGATAGTGGGGGCGTTCGTGGACAAGCACAGCCCGCGGCTCGGAAAATACCGCGCCTATCTCATTCTGGGAGGTATCCCGCTCACCGTTTTCGCCATTCTCTGCTTCTGGAACGGCTTTTCCGGCTCGCTGCTCTACGCCTACGTCACTTATGTGGGTATGTCGATGTGCTACACCCTCGTGAACGTGCCTTACGGGGCCCTGAATTCCTCCCTGACGCGGGACACGAACGAAATCACCATATTGACCTCCACAAGGATGTTTATGGCGAATCTGGGCGGTCTGGCCGTGTCTATGGGCATTCCGGCCTGCGTGAAGCTCTTCGCGAGAGGCTCCGAGCTTGTGGGCGAACAGGCTATGCCCGCCGACGGCAGGGCCTGGTTCCTGACTATGATGGTGTATTCGCTCGCAGCTCTGGCGCTGCTCTTCTTCTGCTTCAGCCAGACTGAGGAAAAGGTCGTAATGGACAAGGCGCAGACCTCCGGAGTGAAGGTCTCCGACCTCTGGACCGAATTCGGCCGCAACCGTCCTCTGCGGGTCCTCGCGTTCTTCTTCATCACCGCCTTCGCGATGATGTCCGTCAGCAACGCGGCGGGCTCTTATTATATGCAGTACAATATGCACTCCACGACGGCCCAGATGTCCGTCTTTATGGGACTCGGCTCCATACCGGCATTCATATTTATGCCTCTCGTGCCGGCCATAAAGAAGGCTGTGGGCAAAAAGAATATGTTCTACATCTTCCTCTCCGTGGCTATGTTCGGTATGGCGGTACTCTACCTCGTCTCCGTCATCCCGGCCCTGAGGTCGCAGATGTGGATAGTGTACATCGCGCAGTTCGTGAAATCGACCGGCGTAATCGTGGCCACGGGATATATGTGGGCGCTCGTGCCGGAAGTGGTGGCGTTCGGAGAGTACACCACCGGACGGCGCATCGCCGGCATAGTGAACGCGCTCACGGGCATCTTCTTCAAGGCCGGAATGGCTCTGGGAGGAGTGGTGCCGGGACTCATCCTTTCGGCTGTCGGCTTCTCGGCCGGACTCAAAACGCAGACTCCTCTGGCCGAACAGGGCATACTCTGGCTGGTCTGCGTGATTCCGGCGGCGCTGCTGCTGCTCGCTATGTTCATCATCAGCAAGTATGAGCTCAGCGACGCCCGTATGGACGAAATTAACAGGACTATAGAAAGCAAAGCATATGGTGATTAAAAGATACCTCTGGCCGGGTGATTATTTGGCCGACCCGTCCGTCCACGTGTTCGACGGCAAGATCTACATTTACCCTTCCCACGACCGGGAGTCGGGAATTCCGGACGATGACGACGGTTCGGAGTACGATATGAAGGACTATCACGTCCTGCGCATCGACGGACCGGACCCTATGACTTCGCCGGTGACCGACTGCGGCAAAGCGCTCGACCGCGAGCAGATTCCGTGGGCGGGCAGACAGCTCTGGGACAACGACGTGGCCCGCAAGGACGGCAAGTACTATATGTACTTCCCGATGAAGGACCGCAACGACATCTTCCGCATCGGAGTCGCCATAAGCGACTCGCCCGAGGGGCCGTTCATCCCTCAGGACGACCCGATCAGGGGAAGCTATTCGATGGACATCTGCGTCTTCGAGGAAGGCGGTGAACATTATATGTACTTCGGCGGCATCTGGGGCGGACAGCTCCAGAGATACCGCGACAACAAGGCACTCGACCGGGGTTCCGTGCTTCCGCAAGGGGACGAGCCGGCGCTCTGCGGGAAAGTCGTAAGGCTCTCCTCCGATATGCTCCAGTTCGCCGAGGCTCCCCGCGACGTTCTCATCCTGGACGAAAAAGGACAGCCGCTGAAGGCCTCCGACACATCCCGCCGCTTCTTCGAGGCGAGCTGGCTGCACAAATACGGAGACCGCTACTATTTCAGCTATTCCACCGGCGACACACACCTGCTGTGCTACGCCGTCGGCGACAATCCTTACGGCCCGTTCACCTACAGGGGCGTGATACTCACCCCTGTCGTAGGATGGACCACACATCACAGCATAATAGAATACGGCGGCAAGTGGTGGCTCTTCCACCACGACAGCGTGCCGTCGGGAGGAGTGAACTGCCTGCGCAGCCTCAAGGTATGCGAGCTCAGATACGACGCCCGAGGCGACATCATCACCATAGACGGCAAAGATGAGTGAGAAAAAATGCCTCGCCGCCCGGGCGGTCTGCGCCTGGACGCTTATCATATTGGCCGCAGCCTGCGGCGCGCCGACGAGTGAAGACACTCTCTGGCTCAGCGGTGACGTGCCTCTGAGCGGGACTCCAGCCTACGAGTACCGCATACTCGACCATTGGGACAATCTCGACGACAGCGTGGAGCGGGGCTACGCGGGACCTTCCATCTGGGGGTGGACCTGCGAGGAGCTGCCTTCGGAGCGCATCGAGACCTACGCGCGCCTGAACGAGAAGATAGGCATAAACGGAGCTGTCCTGAACAATGTGAACACGAATCCCGACATCCTCAGCAGCGGACGTCTCGCCCGGGTGGCGCAGATAGCCCGGATTCTGCGCGCCCACGGGATGAAGACCTTCCTGTCGGTGAATTTCGCTTCCCCATCGGCTCTGGGCGAGCTGCCGACTTCCGACCCTCTGGATCCCGAGGTGATTTCCTGGTGGAAGGACAAGGTGGCCGAGATTTACGCTCTCGTGCCTGACTTCGGAGGATTTCTGGTGAAGGCGAGCAGCGAGGGGCAGCCGGGACCGCAGGATTACGGGCGCACTCACGCGGACGGGGCCAATATGCTCGCGGACGCTCTCGCTCCCTACGGGGGGATAGTGATGTGGAGGGCTTTCGTCTACAGCGCCTCAAGTCCCGACCGCGCGAAGCAGGCGTACGAGGAGTTTATGCCTTTCGACGGGCAGTTTCGCGACAATGTCACCGTGCAGATAAAGAACGGGCCCATAGATTTCCAGCCGCGAGAGCCGTTCAGTCCCCTTTTCGGAGGACTCCGGCACACTTCTATGACAGCGGAGCTTCAGATTACCCAGGAGTACCTCGGGCAGAGCCGCAATCTGGTATTCCTCGCCCCGATGTGGGAGGAGTGCCTGAAGTCCGACACTTATCGGGACGGGGAGGGCTCGACCGTCGCGGCAGTCACCTCGGAGAGCCTCGTGAGCGCTATCGCGGGCGTGGCCAATACTGGTCAGTCCCCCGACTGGTGCGGCAGCATTTTCGCCCAGGCGAACTGGTACGCCTTCGGCCGCCTGGCCTGGGACCCGACGCTCACTTCGGAGCAGATAGCGGAAGAGTGGCTCAGGCTCACTTTCCGCAAGCCCCGTTTCGTTTCGCAGCGACGTTTCACACGCGAGTTCATAGAGCCGGTGAAGGCAATGATGCTATCTTCTCGGGAGGCCTGCGTGGACTATATGATGCCGCTGGGCCTTCACCATCTCTTCGCGGCCGACCATCATTACGGACCCGAGCCGTGGTGCGATGTGGAGGGCTTCCGTCCGGACTGGCTGCCATCGTACTACCACAGAGCCGACAGCGCGGGCATAGGCTTCGACCGCACTCTTTCGGGCAGCGGGGCTGTCGCCCAATACAATGAGCCGCTCTCTTCCCTTTATGG
This sequence comes from Bacteroidia bacterium, assembly GCA_030529945.1. Taxonomy (GTDB): domain Bacteria; phylum Bacteroidota; class Bacteroidia; order Bacteroidales; family UBA932; genus Cryptobacteroides. The sequence continues at coordinate 24,081 of JAUMVX010000009.1, forward strand.
AGGGCCGGACTGCCCGGACGAATACCTGCTCTGGTTCCATCATCTGGGCTGGGACTATACTATGCGCTCTGGGGACAGCCTCTGGAACGAGCTGTGCCGGCATTATGACAGGGGCGTGAAGATGGCGCGGAGCTACCGCGAACTCTGGGCCGGAATGAAGCCTTTCGTGGACAGAAAGCGCTATGATTCCGTAGCCGAGACCCTCCGCGTCCAGGAGAGGGATGCCGTATGGTGGCGTGATGCCTGCGTGGGTTATTTCGGCAGTTTCTCCCGCCGGCCTCTTCCTCCGGACGTGGAGTCGCTCTCTACTCAGCAGGAGGCTCCTGTGCAGCAGGACTAAGTTATTTTTTCATCGTCACTAAGCCCTCGGGCCGAAGATGGCTGTCCCGATGCGGACTATGGTGGCGCCGTGGCGCAGAGCGATGCGCCAGTCTCCCGACATTCCTATGGAGAGCTGATCGAAAGAGTCCATTTCCGGGAAGAGGTCGCAGAGATAGGCCATAAAGGAATCAATGCGGGCGAAATCCGCCGATACCGTCTCCTCCTCGTCGGTATGGGAGGCCATCCCCATAAGACCCCGGAAGCGGACATTCGGGTATTTGCCCCCGTCGAAGAGTATGTCCAGAATCTCCTCCTCATAGAAGCCCTGTTTGGTCTGCTCCTGGCCTATGTGCAGCTCCAGGAGAATGTCGATGACCTTGGAATTGGCCTTGCCCCAAGCGTTTATGGCTTCCAGAAGATGCAGGCTGTCCACGGACTGGACAAGGCTTGCGTACGGCAGGACCAGCTTGAGCTTGTTCGTCTGGAGATGTCCCAGAAAATGCCACTCGATGTCCCCTCCCCTGCCCAGGGCAGAGAGTTCGGCCACTTTCGCGGCCAGTTCCTGCGGACGGTTTTCGCCGAAGGCTCTCTGACCCGCGTCATAAGCCTCCAGAATATCCCCGACAGGGTGGAATTTGGAAACTGCCACCAGTTTGACCTCTGATGGCAGTTCTTTTTTAATGCTGAGAAGATTCTCCTTTATCATTTTCTTTTCTTCTG
>JAUMVX010000009.1:25131-33951 GCA_030529945.1 Bacteroidia bacterium
CGCATCTGCTGCTGCTGCTGCATCTTCTGAGCCGCTTCGAGCCGCTGCTGCCACTTGGACTTGGGCAGAGCCTTGCCCTCGCTGGCCTTCACCTTGGCGAGAAGCTCCTCCGGATGGACGAAGAACTTGCGAAGTATGAAGTTCTGGAGCATCATAAAGAGGTTGCTTAGGAGATAATAGTAGCTCAGGGCCGCCGAAAGGCTGTTACAGATGAAGAACATCATTATAGGCATCATCCATACGCTCATAAAGCGCATAGAGGCGGCGTTCGGGTCGTTAGCGGCCGGATTCGAGGCCATAGTCATCTTCGAGTAGAACCACATCGTCACGGCCATAAGAAGCGCGAAGAGCGAAAGGTGGTCTCCGAGAATCGGAATCCTGGTGCCGTAGTCTATGATGGAATCATAGGCCGAAAGGTCGTGGCACCACAGGAACGACTGCTGTCTCAGCTCGATGGAAGCCGGGAAGAAGCGGAACATAGCCCAGAGTATAGGGAAGGTGAGCAGGGTCGGAAGGCATCCGCCCATAGGACTCACTCCCGCCCTCTTGTACAGGTCCATAGTGGCCTGCTGCTTCTTAAGGGCGTCCTCCTGCTTCGGATACTTCTCGTTCAGCTTGTCCATCAGAGGCTTGAGAGCCGCCATCTTCGCCGATGAGAGGAGCGACTTGTTCGTGAGAGGCATCACCACTATCTTTATGATGAGAGTCATAAGAAGGATGATGATTCCGAAGTTCGCGATGTACTTGTGCAGGAAGTTGAAGAGAGGGATGATGACGAAGCGGGTGAACCAGCCCACGAGCCAGCCTCCCAGAGGGATGATCTTCTCGTATTTCTGGCCGTACTGCTTGAGGGTGTTGAAGTGGTTCGGCCCGAAATAGAATTCCAGCGGTACGGAGACCTCGGAATCGCGCGGGTAATCCACCCTCATATTGGCCGAACAGGCCATCAGATTGCGCTCAGGGTCTTCCTGAGGCATAAACTCTATGTTCAGCGCTCCGGATGCGAACTCTCCCGGCGCACGCACGATGGCCGAGAAGAACTGCTGCTGGAACGCGAACCATGAGAGCTTGGAGTCGATGCGCTTGCTCGCGTTGCGGCCCCTGCCTATCTCGACCGGCTTCTTGTCTCCGTCGAAGTAGTAGTCGAGCTTTGAGTACTGCGACTCGTTCCTGTAGCCCTTCTCCATACGCGGAATGACCATCGAGAAATCGATGTCCACTGCGGAGACGTTCTTCGGGACTATCCCCTCCATTCCTATGAATGACAGGAGGTTGGATACGGCGTAGGAGTCTTTCCCCTCGAGGGAATAACTCTGCTCGATGTATCCGCCGCCGGAGAACGGGAGCCTCATCACGAGCGTGGAGTCCGTCTTCTCCGCGATGGTGAAGACGAAGTCCGAGGTCTTTATGTACTCGCCGGTGTAGATGCTGGCGGCATACTCCATACTTCCCTCCCTGAAGAGGTAGAGGTCAGTGCTGTCGGAAGTCCTGTAGTCCTTCAGTCTGACCGAATACGGCTTGGCGCCCTTCGTCGTGAATTTGATTTCAAGCTTCTCGTTCTCCAGAGTCACTATTTCCTCCGACAGATGCGATGAAGTCTCCAGAAGGGAGTCCTTATAGATGGACGGCTGCTGTGCCTGTGCGGCAGGCTGAGCCGCCGCCTCGACTGCGGCCTCGACCGCCTCCTGCGGATGCTCCGCCGCCCAGGCGAGCGAATCCGCTCTCGCGATCGAATCCAGCTGCGCCTGATACCGGGCCTGATACTCCATCTGTTTACGGGAGACACCCGCCTGATACCAGGTAAAGCCGAAAAGTATGACTCCTATAAGGACAAAGCCGATAATCGAATTTTTATCCATTATTCTCCTCCGTGTTTCTGATCTTCTCCTCAAGTTCCTTCAGTTCCTTTTTAGCCTCCTCGATCCTTTCCTGCATTTGCTTGATGAGAGGTGCAGAATTCTTGGACATAGCGAAGAATCCGATATTGTTCTCGTAAGTGTCGATATCCTGCTGCAGGGCGTTGTACCTCTGGATGAGGATATCCTTCTCTGTGCGCGGAGCCTTAGGGGCGCGGGCCGCTCCGCCGCGCTGAACCCGGCCGCCTCTCGGCGACATTTCAGGGAACTTGGCCTGCAGAGCCTCGCGCCAGGAATTGTTAATGCTGTCCTTTTCCTTGAACGGGACGAAGCCGATGGCGGCCCACCTGTCGGAGAACTCCCTGAACGCCTCGGCGTCGGAAGAGTCGCCCTTGAGCTCGTATGCGTTCACTTCCTCGACCAGCTTGCGCTTGGCCTTGAGATTTCCGTAGAAATCGTTCTCCGGCTTGGCCTGCTTGTCCCTCTCGGCGAAGAACTCGTCGCAGGCGGCGCGGAAACGCTTCCAGAGCTGCTCGCTCTTTTTGCGTGGAACCGCTCCGATCTCTTTCCACTGCTTCTGGAGATTTATGAACTGGTCGGTGGCCTTCTTCCACTCGGTGCTGGACTTGAGAGCCTCGGCCTGCTCGATGAGGGAGAGCTTCTTGTCCATATTCTCGCTCATATTGCCCTTATACTCGGCATAGAACTCGCGCTTCTTCCCGTAGAACTTGTCGCAGGCGGCGCGGAAGCGGTCGTAGATCTTCTGGTTATCCTTCTTCGATGCGAAGCCTATGCCCTTCCACTGCTTCTGGATGTCCTCGATTTCTTTGGAGAGGGCGTTCCACTCGTTGGAAGCGGTTATCTCCCTGTCCGCGATGGCCTCCACAAGCTCGCAGAGTCTGGTCTTGGCCACGAGATTCTCGGCCTGCTTCGATTTCTGGCCCTCGAAATAGGCCTGATACTTCTTATTTATAACTGAAGTGGCCGCGCGGAAACGCTCCCAGATGGAGTCGCGGTATTCCTTGGCCACAGGGCCGAACTCTTTCCACTGCTCGTGGAGCTTCTGCAGCTCGCGGAAAGCCTCCACCACATTCTCGTTCTCGGAGAGCTTCTCGGCCGCCTCGCAGAAGGCCTGCTTGGCTTCGAGGTTCTTGCGGAAATCCAGATCGCGCAGGTCGCGGTTTATCTTCACCATATCGTAGAACTTCTCCACATAGTACTGGTAGGAGTCGTTCACGTTTCTGAAATGCTGCACAGGGACAGGGCCGATGGCTCTCCATCGAGCCTGGATCTCACGGAATGCAGGGAAGGTGGTGCTGATGTCCTCCTGCTTCTCCACGAGGTTCTTCAGGTCCTCGATGACGGCGAGCTTTAGGGTGTAGTTGTTCTCCCGCTCGCTCTCCTGCTGGCGGTTAAGCTCGGCGCGCTCCTTCCTGTATTCATTAAAGAGGGACTTGAAGCCCGCCTCGATGGCCTCGAACGGGTTCACTCTTGTTTCGCTTTCGGCCGCGGTAACCTTTTCCTCAGCGGTTTCGGCCGCAGCCGATGTATCGCTCTTCGCAGCTTCAGCTGCCTCCGCTGCGTTTTGCGCTGTTTCAGCTGACTGCGCTGTCTCTGCCTGCGCCGCTGTCACGTTCTGCGCGGATGCGGCAGCCTCAAGAGCATCGTCCTCGCCGGGTTCATCCACCCGGGAGCCGAGTCCGGCTTCGAACTTCTCTCTGGAGAGTCTCCTGTAGAATGCGGACTTGATGGCCTCCGCTTCTTTCGAATGTCTGGCTTTCTCGATGCCGTCACCGAGTTTCTGGAAGAGGTCCACAAGCTCGGCCAGAGTCTTCTCGGCGTAGTTTACGGTCTCGCGGCCTTCTTCGGCGGCCGGGGTCTCCTGCGCCGGAGCTTTCTCTTCGGCAGGAGCAGCTTCCTCAGCATTAGCCGTTTCCTCGGCTGGGGCTTTCTCCTCTTCAAGAGCAGCAGCTTCGGCAGGAGCAGCTTCTTCAGCATTAGCCGTTTCCTCGGCTGGGGCTGTCCCCTCGACTATGGCCGTGTCTTCTACAGGGACCGTTTCCTCTACGGGAGCGGCTTCGGCTGGGGCGGCCGGCGCCGGAGTTTCTTCCGCCGCAGCCGTATGCCCGGACTGTGCTTCAGGAACAAGTACATCTGAAGACAGGTTCTCTTCAGGGATGATTACATCGCTCATAAAAACAAGAGTTTCAAGGTTAATTCTAAACCGTAACGTCCTCGCGCCCCACCGCGCGGGCGCGGTTCCGGAGGGCGGAAACATTACTTCCAAGTCGCAAATATATCAATTTTTGAGTAAAAACACTATTTTTGCGGACCAATAATGAATATATGCGAATAGACATCATCTCCGCAGTTCCGGAACTGCTCGACAGCCCCCTCTCCGGCTCCATCGTGGGACGCGCCGTGAAGAAAGGTCTCGTGGAAATCCACGTCCACAATCTCCGCAAATACGGCATAGGGCCGCGCAGGAACGTGGACGACTACAGCTACGGCGGGGATGCCGGGATGGTGCTGATGGTGGAACCCGTTTACAGGATGATAGAGGAGCTGAAATCAGAAAGGGAATACGATGAGGTCATCTATATGTCCCCGGACGGGGAAGTTCTCAAGCAGGGAATCTCCAACGAGCTTTCTCTCAAAGAGAACCTCATCATCCTCTGCGGACACTACAAGGGCATAGACCACCGGATCAGGGAGCATCTGGTCACCCGCGAGATTTCCGTGGGCGACTATGTGGTCAGCGGCGGCGAACTGCCGGCGGCCCTTCTCGCCGACAGCATAGTGCGCCTGATACCTGGGGCCCTCACCGATGAGACCTCGGCGCTGAGCGACTCCTTCCAGGACAGCCTCCTCTCCCCTCCCGTATATACGAGACCAGCGGAATTCAGAGGATGGAAGGTTCCCGATGTCCTCTTAAGCGGTGATCCTAAGAAGATTAGGGCCTGGCAGGATGAAGAGGCGCTGAAAAGAACCGAAATGTTACGTCCGGAGCTTCTTAAATAATAAAAAATTTTATTAATACGTTTTTTGCCAAATAATTTTGAAGTTCGGGAAAACATACATAACTTTGCATCAGTTTTAAAAACGTTGTATAAAACAAGACACATTCTAACCAACAATAATTAACCTTCTTAGGTAATACACTACTAACTAATTGATGAAGCCCGCAGTGATGTGGGCTTCATCATTTTCATAGCTTCCGCTGAGGTTTTTCTCAAGGGATGATGAAAATTAGTTGTAGCAATTTTAAGGAATTGCTATCTTTGCCGTGATTGGATTGCAGTGTACTGAAATGCTTGAGTATTTACACAGGAATTTCGAGAGGCTGGTAGCCCTCTACGAAGCCGAAAGGGAGGAAAACGCCTCCCTGAGGAGCCGGGTAGAGACCGCGACCGCCGACTGCAAGACACTCAGAGAGAGGATAGCGGAGCTGGAAAGACAGATAGACAACCTCAGACTCGCCGAAGCATTCTCCGCGCCGGAAGGCGGAAACGGAGAAGCCAGACTCAGGGTCGACAGACTAATCAGGGAGATAGATAAATGCATTTCCCTGCTGGAAAAATGATGGGACAGAGTGTAGTCATAAAAATCGCGGGCAAGGAGTTTCCGATGAAGGCGGCATCTCCGGAGATCGAGCAGATGATGAGAATCGCTGCGGAGCAGATTAACCTTAAACTTGCGGACTACAGCTCCACGTACCCGGATAAGACTTTAGCCGACAAGCTCGCCTTCGTGGCCTTGAGAGAAGCCGTGACCAGACTTTCCTGTATGCGCAGGATGGAAGAGCTCGACAGGGAGGTGAAGGAGATGACCGGAGAGACTGACAGATATCTGAAAAGTATAGAAGAGAAATAACCGTCAGCCCGAACGCTGAAAACAACAGGTTTCACGGAACCGGGTGGACTCGCCGCAGGAAAGCGGGCCGGCACTGACCGGATACTTGAAAAGCGGCGGAACCCAAATCTTGCAGGATGGATTTTTCTGTCTGTAGGCTGACGGTTTTTTTATACACGTCTTTCTTCCGCCCGAACTCTCGGGAAGACATATTTAATTTATTATATAGATATTTATGATTGTACTTTACTGTATTCTGGCCGCAGTTGCGGGAGCCGCAGCCGCTCTGGCCATCTATATAGGTCTGCACAGGCGCAGGCTGAACGGGCGCAAGGAAGAGATTCTCGAGCAGGCTGAGCTCGAGGGCGAGAACATAAAGAAAGACAGGATCGTCCAGGCGAAGGAAAAGTTCCTCCAGCTGAAAAGCGAGCACGAGCAGTACGTGAACGAGAAGAATTCCCAGCTGCGCGAGGCGGAAAACCGCATCAGACAGAAGGAGAACTCCCTGAATCAGAAGAACGAGGAGCTTAACCGCAAGAACAAGGAGAACGACTCCCTGCGGCAGAGTCTCCAGGCACAGAAGGAGAACGTCGAGCGCAAGGGCGAGGAGTACGAGAAGCTCATCTCCCAGGCGAACCGCCAGCTCGAAGCCATCGCCGGGATGAGCACGGGCGAAGCCAAGCAGATCCTGATGGAGAATATGAAGGCGGAGGCCCGCTCGGAAGCCCAGGCGTACATAAACGACACTATGGACGAGGCGCGCCTGACGGCGTCCAAGGAAGCCAAGCGCATCGTGATAAACACCATACAGCGCACCGCCACCGAGACGGCTATCGAGAACGCCGTGACCACCTTCCCTATCGAAAACGACGAAATCAAGGGACGCATCATCGGCCGTGAAGGCCGCAATATCCGTGCGCTGGAAGCAGCGACCGGAGTCGAGATTGTGGTGGACGACACTCCGGACGCCATTCTGCTCAGCGCGTTCGACCCGGTACGCCGCGAAGTGGCCCGTCTCGCGCTTCATCAGCTCGTCATCGACGGGCGCATCCATCCGGCCCGCATCGAGGAGGTGGTGACGAAGGTCAGCAGGCAGCTCGAAGACGAGATTCTGGAGACCGGAAAGCGCACCTGCATCGATCTGGGCATTCACGGGATGAATATAGAACTGGTCCGGCTCATCGGCCGTATGAAATACCGCTCGTCCTACGGGCAGAATCTTCTGCAGCACTCGCGCGAAGTCGCCAACATCTGCGCCATAATGGCTTCCGAGCTCGGTCTCAACCCTAAGACGGCGAAGCGTGCGGGACTCCTCCACGATATCGGCAAGGTTTCCGACCAGGACAACGAACTGCCTCACGCCCTGCTGGGTGCCAAGCTTGCAGAGCAGTATAAGGAGAAGCCTGAAATCTGCAACGCCATCGGAGCCCACCACGAGGAGATGGAGATGACCTCCGTGTACGCACCTCTCGTTCTGGTCGGTGACGCCATCTCCGGAGCCCGTCCGGGAGCACGGCGCGAAGTCATCGAGTCCTACATCAAACGTCTGAAGTGTATGGAAGACCTGGCGACCGCTTATCCGGGCGTGACCAAATCCTACGCCATCCAGGCAGGCCGCGAGCTGCGCGTCATAGTGGGAGCCGAATCTGTCTCCGACGAGCAGGCCGGACGTCTGTCCACTGACATAGCGCAGAAGATCCAGGAGGAGATGACCTATCCGGGACAGGTTAAGATTACAGTAATCCGCGAAACCCGCTCCGTAGCTTATGCGAAATAGATTTCTCACGGCGCGGGCACTGCTCTGCGTCTGCATATCCGCAGCTCTGCTGCTGCCGGGACGGCTCTCCGCACAGGGAGGGCCTCCCTCCTCGGACCATATCAGCTGGTCATCCTCTGTCTCCGGGACGGAGGACGGGATTTACGAAGTGCATCTTTTCGGCAAGCTTGCCGAGGGGATGCACAGCTATTCTCTGACTGACGAGTACTCCGCCACGCAGGTGGAATTGGCCGCCGGAGGCGGCGCGAAGATTCTCGGAGGTCCGCAGCTGCTATCGCCGGTGCAGAAGGAAAACGGGTCGGAATGTGTTTACGACACGCTGGAGCTGCTCATCAGAGTCGAGGGGGAAGGCAGCGTAAGCGGCACTGTTTCAGTGCTCTGCTGTAGCGACACTTTCTGTACGCCGTGGATTGACTGGGATTTCGACATCAGCCTGCCTCCCCCCGGGGAAGCGGTGATTTCGCAGGCGGCGGCCCCGTCTCCGGTCTCCGCTGAAGCTCAGGCCTCATCGGGCATCTGGGCCCTGATTCTGGAGGCCATACTCTGGGGATTCGCGATGCTGCTGACCCCTTGCGTCTTCCCTATGGTGCCGATGACGGTGTCCTTTTTCATCAAGGGCAGCGCCTCTGCGGCCCAGGGACGCGTCAAGGCCGCCCTCTACGGACTGTTCATTGTTCTGCTCTACACCGTTCCCATCAGTCTTCTGATACTCATCACCAGGATAGTCGGGGGAAGCGGAGTCACGGCTGACATCTTCAACTGGCTGTCCACGCATTGGCTGCCGAACATCATTTTCTTCGTCATATTTATGATTTTCGCGGCGAGCTTTTTCGGAGCTTTCGAAATCACGCTGCCGTCGAAGTGGACGAATTCCGCTGACCGCAAGAGCGAGAACGCCGGCATAGGCGGTATCTTTTTTCTCGCCCTCACTCTGGTTCTGGTGAGCTTCAGCTGCACCGGTCCCATCGTGGGCACGGTGCTCATAAAGAGTACGAGCGGCGAATTTTGGGCTCCGATGATCACTATGCTGGCATTCAGCATAGCCTTCGCCCTGCCTTTCACCATTCTCGCCCTCTTCCCTTCCCTGCTGAAGAAGCTTCCGAAGAGCGGAGGCTGGCTTAACAGCGTGAAAGTGGTTCTGGGCTTCATAGAGGTAGCTCTCGGCTTCAAGTTCCTCAGCACCGCCGACCAGACATATCACTGGCATCTGCTGGACAGGGAGGTTTATCTCGCCATCTGGATTGTGGTGTTCTCCCTGCTGGGTCTGTACCTGCTCGGAAAGATACGCTTCCGTCACGACTCCCCGGTGGAATACGTTTCCGTGAAGCGTCTGAC
>JAUMVX010000009.1:33961-63759 GCA_030529945.1 Bacteroidia bacterium
TTCCGGGGATGTGGGGAGCGCCTCTGAAGGCCCTCTCCGGCTATCTTCCGCCGCTTGAGACTCAGGATTTCGTGATGGGACAGAAGGGGACGGGCGTCGAAGCGGGATTGGCCGCTACGGCCGCAGCCTCTTCCGCGCACACGGGGGATGCTTCCGGAAAGACGGTCACGATCGCGCACGGGCTGCAGGCTTATACTGATCTGGATGAGGCCGTGGCGGCTGCGACGGAGACTGGCAAGCCGATTTTCGTGGATATCACGGGGCACGGCTGCGTGAACTGCCGGGAGATGGAGGCGCGGGTCTGGAGCGACCCGAGGGTGCTGGCGAAACTCCGGGACGAGTTCGTAATCGTCGCGCTCTATGTGGACGACAAGACGAAGCTCTCCGAGAGCGAGTGGGTCTATAATGACAGCGGACGCGCTCTCAAGGATGTCGGCAGGGTGAATTCCTGGATCGCGCTGAAGCGTTTCGGGGTGAACTCTCAGCCTAATTACTTCATTCTGGATTCCGCCGGGCAGACCCTGCGCGGCCCCCGCGCCTACGACCTCGACGCCGACGCGTTCCTGAACTGGATGACGTTATAGGTGGTTTTACGTATATGAGGGCGACTGAACATCCGAAAGGCTGTTCAGTCACCCTTTTCTGTATTTATAGTCCGGGCATTTCTCGTCATTGCCGGCTTCGACCGGCAATCCCTTCGAGATACGAGATGCCCGAGCAGGTCGGGCATGACGGCGGAGCGCGTCAGGAATGACGGCGGCACCGCCGTCCCGTCATTGCTGATCCTGCCCCATTACGCGATAGTACTCTGTCGGCGCTTCCAGTTTAGAACCGGAAGGAGGAAGGAGACGACCGCAGCACCGAGCCAGAACCAGCAGACGGTGGAATAGTCGTGTCTGGTCACCGTTTCGCCGAGGCTGTTCACAACCTCATAGGTGTGGCCGTCAAGCAGAAGTCCGGAAATGATATTCTGCATTCCCGCCGCCGCATAAGACGCGACCCCCACTATGCCTATTGCAGCTCCCGTGGCTTTTCTCGGAACAAGGTCGATAGCCATCAGACCGCCGAGGAACGAAATGAGAACTCCGATGGCCACTCCGAACAGCACCATCGAAAGAACCAGAACAAAGTGACTTCCCCCACCGAAAAGAAAGAGCGCAAGCGCCGCCGCCTCAAGCGCTCCGGCCAGAAAAGCGGGGTATTTTCTGTCGCCCCGGAACATCTTGTCCGAAAACCAGCCGGAGAACACGGTGCCCACCACACCGAAAATGGGATTGATGCCGATGATGGCGGCAGCCTCCGCGAGGGAGTAGCCGTAGTTCTCCTGAAGGAATATCGTCCCCCATTCGTTGACGGCATAGCGGCTCATATACATAAAGGCACTGGAAAGGGCGAGAATCCACACACCCGGATTGCGGAGCACCGCCGCCTGGATTCTGCGGGTCTCGTGGGCATCGGTAACGTTTTTTTCCGCTGTTTTCTCACCGGAGAGTTCCTCGATGGAGGGCAGTCCCTTGCTTTCGGGCGTATCGTGCATCCAGAGGAGGATGAGAATGACTCCCAGAACTCCCGCGCAGGCTGCACCGAAAAAGCCCCACCGCCATCCGAAAGCAGCCACAATCGAACCCACGAAAACGAAGGAGAGTCCTTCGCCGATGTTGTGAGAGGCACTGAAGAAGCCATAGTAGGTCCCCCTGATCTTTAGCGGAAACCATCTTGAAAGGCCTACGATTGCAGACGGAGCGCCCATAGACTGCGCCCAGCCATTGAGGGCCCACATTGCGGCGAAAACGATGAAGACAGCAGAACCGCTCCAACCGGCCTTGGCGGCGCTGACTCCGAGCATTCCCATTATGAAGTTGGCGGCTGCGGACACGATCAGCCCGGTCGCCATAAAGCGCTTTATATTGGCCGAATCCACGAGGAACCCGTTGACGAGCTTGCCCACTGCGTATGTCCAGTAGAGGCAGGCTCCGATAATGCCGAGCTGTGTCGCATCCAGAAGCCCGGAATCTATGAGCGGCTGTTTCATTACGCCCATCGACATCCTGCACACATAATAGAGTGCATAGCCGAAGGTGACGGCGATGAAAGTCTGGAAACGTTTCCTTTTCCAGACTGTCTGGACTTTATCTTCACGCACCTTCGTAGCTGAAGGTGCACAAATCCGGTAGATGTTCATATTGTAAGCTAATCGTGCAGGCCTTTGGACCTCAAGTACTCCAGCAGCAGTTCCGGACGGTCTGTCTGGATGAATGTAGGGCCGAAGGAGAGGATCTGGTCATATATCTTCGCAGGATCTCCGCAATCGAGGGCCCTGTCATCGTCAAGATAGCCGCAGAGGCTGCCCCAGATGGTGTTTATCCATAGTTTTGAGCCTGTCTCGTGAATCTTATCAAAAGCTTTCTCCACTGCCGGAGTGAGCTTTTTCCAGCATATCTCAAAGGCAAGAGGAACAGTTCCCGTTTCCATATACTCATTGAACAGATTCCATCCGCTCTCAGTGTCGAAATTGCATACAGGCATATACATCATATTGCGGGGATGCGATGACATCTGCCCGGCGACTGTAGCGACCGGCTGTCCGCCCTTGATGAGAACCTGATCGGTTACTCCGAGTTCCTCGGTAATGGCAAGAACCATATCGTAGTACTCATAGCCCTTATCTATATTTACGCAAATCCTGTCTTTGCAGCATTCCAGGGCCTCTCTGAGGGTGGGGATGCGAAGGGAGTCTGTCGCGACGCCGTGGGCTCTTTTCAGCCTCATAGCCTTGAGCTCGGCGAGAGTGAAATCACTCACGGGACCCTTTCCCGTGAGACAACGGTTTACGGTTCTGTCGTGGGATAGCACGAGGACGCTGTCCTTGGTGAGGCAGATGTCCAGCTCCATAATGTCCGCACCCATCCTTATGATGGATTCGATGGACGGGATGGAATTCTCGGGATAGTTCCTCCAATCACCCCTGTGGACGGCCACCACAACATATTTGGAGTCGGGATTATGTATCTCCGCAAGAATCCTGTCGGTCCGCTTTCCGTAATCCTGTGCTTCACTTACAAAACCGCCAAGGCACAGCAGGACGTAAACGGGTATCAGTGCAAATCTTTTCATTGTCATCTTCATTTATGTTCCATTTCCAAAGATAATAATCTTCAGCCTATTTCAGCGCACCGTCTTTCCAGACGAGTCTCTCCCCCCAGAACGGCATATATGTCTTTTCGCAGTCCAGAAGAGCTGCTCTCACGAGTCCCTGCTGCAAAGTCCAGCGCGATGCATCGGGGTCAGTATGCGAGAGTTCGAGAATGTGCGACAGCAGCACATATTCCGGCTTGAAAACTATACCTATCACACTATTCTCTGCAAGTTCATTCGGCGCATACCTTGGGATGAACACATCTATATCCGTTGTGACATCATATTGGGAGGCTATGTAGTTCGAGTCGCCCGAATGCATAAACGTGAAGCCTCCGCTGTCCTGTCCGCAGTCTATCCGGAACACCGTAACAGGGACGTTCTTCTTCGCATCGTTGTTGTGGTTTGTGATGAAGCTGTGGATCTTGAATCCGCCTATCACATAGTCTTTTGCCGAGGTCGAGGTATAGGGGTAGCCCGGAGGATTGTCGAGATAATTCTGCACCACGGGCTTGCCCGCAGACAACATAGCATCGACGAGAGCTTCGGACTTGTGGTCCTGATGGACGTGGGTGATGCAGATGAAGTCCAGATACGATCCGAGTTCCGCCGCCCTTCTGTGGAAAATGTCCACCCCGAAGCATCCCGAAGAGGTTTTTACGATATATCCCATATTGTAGAGCAGGTAGAGATGGACTTCGCCCCGGGATGGTCTGTCATTCTTCACCCCTTCAAGCACACGCCGGAACGCCGCATCGTAGCAGCAAAGGATGTCCTCGCTTTTCACCAAAGATTCGGCTAACCAATCCCGAGCCGTGAGGAAGCTTTTGAAAGTGGAGGCGGAAAGCGCATCCGCATAGCCCTGTATCGTAACGAACAGGGCTTTGCGTGAAGTCAAATCGGCATCAGCAGGAGAGGTCTTCCACAGACTCTCCATCACCGCGCCGGCTTCGCTGCGCTTGGGCTGTGGGTTGTTCTGACAGCGGCTGCCATTCTTTGCGCACGAGACGCAGCAGAGCAGAACAGCAGCGGCAAGCAGTAATCCTGTACATCTTCGAAACGTCATCATCACTTAAGAGAATTCGTCCCCTGAAGATTACCTCCGCGAACCGGCCATCCTCCGTCCATAAGGGAGGTCCGGATGTCGTACGCCGAGACGGAACCGTTCGTTCCGTAGTACGCCCTCCGGTCGGGACCGATGGACACCGGACTCATTACTTGTACCCCGATGTTCGTAACCACCTCCCGTGTGCCTGAGAGGCCGAATGAGAGCAGATTGAACGGAGATGCATACTGCGCGATGTACGCCTTGCCGTCAGAGGCGATGGCGAAGCCGGAATAGATATAGTTCTTGTCCGTCTTGTCCTCCCATTTGGCGGTCCCGTCGATTCTTGTAGCATAGAGGTATCCTCCCTTCTCGCAGAAATATACCGTGCCTTCCGCATCGACCACAGGATGGTAGCAGTCTCCGGAGGTCTTGGCGTCTTTCCATCTGGTGGTTCCGTCAGCGAGATTCACCGCGACACATCCTCCACCCTTTTTGAGGGTCGCGTAGAGAAGGTCTCCCCATATCGCGAGCGAGCCTCCTCTTTCCGTGACATTGTGCGCGTCAGCGCTCTGCCATATCTGCTGACCGCTCGCGCTGTAGGCCCAGATGCCCTTGGATGTCGCGGCATAGACCGTTCCGTCGCTTCCGACGACTACTCCGCTGGCAGTGCCCTCCAGCGTTCCTGTCCACTTTTCCGTTCCGGAAGACGCATCGAGCGCATAGAGGACTCCCGCGTTGGACAGCGCATAGAGCATTCCGTCACCCGTGACAGCCGGGGAGGCTTTCACCGCTGCGCCGAGGGCTTTCTTCCACTTCTGTGCGCCGGACGCTGAGACGGCGTAGAGCGTCCCCTCTGAGTCTTCAGTGCCGAAATATACCGTTCCGTCAGCTCCCACAGCAGGGCCGGCCCCGTATGTGACGGCTCCGGTCGCGAATTCCCAGACGATGGTGCCCATTATCGCGTCGATGGCGACGAGCTTGTTGGCCGTGGTTGCGGAGTAGAGTGTCTGTCCGTCAGGGGAGAAGACTATATGGCTCGCTTTCTGGTATCCTGTGCCGCCGACCGTAGTCCAGAGGAAGCCGGACACTGTGATATCGATGGTGGCTGTCTCGCTCTTGCCGCCTTTGTAGGTCACGGTGATGGAAGCGGTATAGTTGCCGACCTCCGGATAGCAGTATAGGGCCTTGTCCGCAGAGGACCCGGCTCCGTCTCCGAATTCCCACATCACTGACTCGATATCGCCTTGAATGAAGTATGCCGGGTTATACTCGAAGGAACAGAGCTGGAATTGGATGAGATTACTGCTTGTTACCGTGATAGGGTCTATCATTCCCGGAGTGGCCGAGGTCTCCACTGAAGGCGATTCGCCGTGGGCATAGACGCAGACGAGCGTCAGGCGGTATTCCGTACCGTTGCTCAGCCCGTCGATGAGCCGGGAGGTCTCGGACGAAGCCACTTGGATGTCAAGCGGATCTCTCCCCTCTGCGTAGACACTGAGGCGATAGGAATAATCCAGCTTCGTGTCAGGCGGAGTCCAGGTGGCGTAAATGCGGCCATCGCCAGCCATCGCCCTGAAAGCTGAAGCTGCTATTCTGGTCGATTTCGGGGTGCAGGTGGCGGAGACCTTCTGCGAAAGACCCTTTTCGTATCTTCCCTGCACGCAAAAGGTATATGCGCAGTCGTTCACCAGCTTATCCACCGTGAGCGAGGTCTGAGAAGACGGCAGTGTCATCTCCCCGTCCTCGCCGCTCGGACTGCCCGCAACCCAGGAGACGTAGAACTCGAGAGGCGCGGGTTTTCCGCTCTGGAGAGTCCAGCTCAGGACAACCGAACCGTCTCCTGCGACAGCGGAAACGCTTTCCGCCTGAAAGAGGGAGAAATCCGCTCTCGGCAGCGTGTCTGCGCAGCCCTGAAGGATGAGGCCTGCGGCCAATGTAAGGTAAAGTATCTTCTTTCTCATCGTATTGCAATCTTTGTGTTTTCGTCCTCTATTTTCCGTATCCCGGATTCTGCCAGAGCAGCGACGGGTTGTTGATTCTCTCGATTTCCGCGTTCGGGATAGGGAAAAGATACTGCCAATCCTGTATCCGGTGTCCCTCCGCCAAGGCCGCCTCTTTCGCTCCTCCCATTCTCACGGCATCAAACCAGCGATGTCCCTCGTAAGGGAACTCTTTCTGCCTTTCGAGCATAACAGCCTTGCGGAAAGCTTCCTTGTCCGGCACGTCCGAAAGAGAGAGCGGCATCAGACCCGCGCGGGTGCGGACCGCGTTGAGGGCATCCAACGCCGGCGATTCCGCCGAACCATTGTAGGCCACCTCATTAAGTGCTTCCGCATACATCAGGAGCACATCGGCATAGCGCAGGAGTATGAGGTCGTTGCCGTATTGCTTGGTGGAAGCGTCCTGAGTGTCGTAGAACTTGCGCATAAGGCAGGTCTTCACCCCCGGCACCTGGACATATTCGATGAGCCGCTTCCGTGCGTCCGAGGCATCGTAGAGATTTTTCAGCACGGCTGTCTGGTTATTGTCATCGGTGAGGTTGGTGATCGAGTACCACGCCCCGTGTCCCTCTCCCGGCTGCTCCTTGTTGTAGCGTATTGCCCAGATGATCTCTGCGTTCATCTTGTTGTCCACACTGAACACGTCCGCTACCGCAGGCAGCAGGCTGTATGTGCCCAGCATACCGGCCAGCAGCGAGGCGGCCTCCTGAGGTTTCCCGAATGTGAGGTGGACTTTCGCAAGCAGGGCTTTCGCCGCTCCTATGGTGGCGCGGCCGGCATTGGCCGACGGGTAGGAGGCCGGGAGCATATTGCCCTCGACTATCTGCTTGAGGTCTCCTGAGATGAGCGCGTACATTCCCTCCTTGTCGGTTCTCCCGATGTTGAGCGCCTCCGCCACAGTGACCGCTCTGGTAGTGGTCGGAACTCCGCCCCAGGCCCGGTACATATTGAAATATGTCCAGGCCCGGATGAACAGGGCCTCGCCCTTGTACTGCGCCTTCAGAGCGCTGTCGAAATCGGCATCGTCTATCTTGTCGAGCACCAGGTTGCAGCGGTACACCCCGTTGTTGAAGTTCGCCCAGCAGCTTTCGAGAATGCCGTTGGAGGCGATGTCCTGGAACTGATCGATATCGTAGCGGTCCTGCGTACCGGTGGTCGGAGCGTTCAGATAGAGGTTGTCGCTGCGGTATTCGCAGCACTCGGTGTAGAAGCTCGTCTGGGTCTGCAGCTTGGCATAACAACCTATGACGGCCAGATTGAAATCGTCAGCGGTCTTGTAAACCCTGTCGATGGTCACTTCGTAGTCCGGCTTCAGGTCGAAGAATTTCTCGCAGGAAGCAAGGCCCGAGAGAGCCGCTACGGACAGAATAGTCTTGAAGATTATCTTTTTCATCTTTTGTCCCGTGTTAGAAAGTTAGATTGAGGCCGATCATATATGTCCTTGCCAAAGGATATGTTCCGTAATCTATGCCCGGGGTGAGCGCGCTCGTCTTGAGGCTGACCTCCGGGTTGTAGCCGGTGTATCTCGTCCAGGTGAGCAGATTCTGCCCGGAGAGATAGACGCGGAGTTTCTCGATGCCGGCTTTCCCGGTCAGGCGTTGCGGCAGGGTATATCCTATCGCGAGATTCTGCAGCCTCAGATAGGAGCCGTCCTCTATATGCCAGGTCGAAGTGCGTCCGTTGTATCCGGTCGCCTTGCGGTTGGCGCGGTTGGTGTTGCCGTCTCCCGGATTGTCGGCGCTCTGCCAGCGGTTCAGCGTGAGGGTCATCATATTCACATTGCCCTCCACGCTCGCGAGATAGCGGCGGTTGAGATTGAGAATCTTATTGCCGTACACTCCCTGGAAAGCGCAGCTGATGTCTATGCCCTTGAATGCCAGGTTTCCTCCGAATCCGTAAGTGAATTTCGGCATATAGTTCCCGACTATAGTCCTGTCCTTGTCGGCATCCAGCACTCCGTCTCCGTCCACATCCACGAAACGGAAGTCTCCAACACGGGTGTTGGCGAAGTGAGGGTAGGCCTTCAGCTCCTGTTCGTTGCTGAATATTCCATCCTGCACAAGCAGGTAATAGGAGCCGATAGGGTCTCCCACTCTCGTGATGAAAAAGTCGTGGGAGGTGCTGCCCGTCTTGATGATCGGTGTGTCATTGGCACCGAGTGCCTTTACCTCGTTTGTGTTCTGCGCGAGATTGGCCGAGAACGAATAGCTCAGACTGTTGCTCCACGAATGCTGAGAGGTCAGGGTGTACTCCCAGCCTCTGTTGTTGACTTTTCCGACGTTCATAAGGGTGGTGCTGTGTCCCGTGAGCTGAGGAATCGGCACATCGAGCAGCATATCGGTCGTGTTGGCATAGTAGTACTCTACCGTCAGGCCCAGGAAGCCCCTGAAGATACGCAGGTCAAGTCCGGCGTTGACCATCGAGGTCTTCTCCCAGGTGAGGTCCGGATTCTCGATTCCTGTCGGCTTGTAGCCGCTGACCAGAGTCCCCCTTCCCGTCCCGAGGATGTAATTGTCGCTGTCCATCGTGGAAAGGTGGGCATAGTTGCCTATCTGGAAGTTTCCTGTCTGTCCGTAGGAGGCCCTCAGTTTGAGGTCGTCCACCCAATTCAGCACTGCAGCGTCCTTGAAGAAATCCTCTCCGCTTACCCGCCACGCGGCGGAGGCGGATGGGAAATGTCCCCAACGATGGTTGCGCCCGAAGCGGGATGAACCGTCGGCCCGGATTGCCGCAGAGAGCATATACTTGCTTCTGAATGCGTACTGCACTCTGGCGAGGACGGATGCCAGTGACCACTGGTCAGTCTTGGAGCTTCCGTCTATCACGGTGCCGCCGTTTATCGTCTGGATGTAGTCGTTGGGATAATCCGTGGCCTTAACGCTGTTGCCCTTATAGGTCTCCTTCTGGAGAGAGTGGACCAGAACGGCGTTGACGGAGTGGTCACCGTACTCGCGGCTATAGGTCAACTGATTTTCCCACAGCCAGTTGAAGTAGAATCCTGACGAACTGTAGCCCTCCGGATTGGATTTGGCGTTGAAATAGGCTTTCCCCAGCAGCGGCAGTTCGGAGGCGCGGTATTTGTCGTTGTGCGCCCCATAGAAGTTGCCCCCGATGGAGGTCGTAAAATTCAGTCCTTTGAATAAGTCATAGCCGATGAAAGCCCGTCCGGTCATCGCAATCCTCGACACGACATCGGATTGGAGAGTGGCGAGGGCGACCGGATTGAGCACCTCGTTGTGCTGATAGTCCGTACCCACGCGCCAGTAGCCGTTTCCGTTGAAGTTGAATTTTCCGTCATCGTTGTATATCGGCCAGAGAGGAACGGAAGCGAGCGCCGACTGCACCACTCCGCCGCTGCCGTATGCTCCGGAGGCCTGCACTCTATGTGACATCGAATAGGACGGCGAGAAGTTCACTCCGTATTTGAAGTTCTGGTGTTTGCCGTCAATATTCATACGGAACGAGTATTTCTCGAAGTCCGAATTGATAATGACACCCTCTTTTCTGAGGTAGTTTCCGGAGATGAAGTAGTTGATGCTCTGCGTCTTTCCGGAGAGGGAGAGGTTATGGGCGGTGGTGTGCGCTGTGCGGTAAATCGCGTCCTGCCAGTCCGTATCGGTAAGCCCCGGCTCCCCGTTCAGATACGGAACCAGTTCCACCGGCCAGTTGCTGTAGGATTCGGGACGCTCCCCGTTTTTGTCCGTTCCGCCAGGATGAAGGTCATAATAGGCGTTGTCGTGTCCCTCTTTCGCCAACTGGGCGAACTGGTAGGCGTTCATCATATCGATCTTCTTCGACACTCTCTCGATGCCGTAATATCCGTCATAAGAGACAGAGAGCCTGTCGGACTTGCCTTTCTTGGTCGTGATGAGTATGACACCGTTGGACCCTCGGGAGCCGTAGATTGCCGCAGACGAGGCGTCTTTCAGAACTTCCATAGACTCCACGTCGTTCGGATTCAGATTGGCGAGTCCGTTCTCGACGGGCACGCCGTCAACGATGTACAAAGGGTCGTTGCCGGCTGTCGCGGAGCTGACTCCTCTGACCCTCACCAGCAGATTGGACCCCTCAGGGTCGCCGCTGGTCTGCATCACGGTGACACCGGGCATCTTGCCGGCCATCGACTGGCGGAAGTCCGGATTAGGCAGGTTGGCCATATCCTCGGCCTTTATCGACGAAATGGCGGTGGACACATCGCGCTTCTTCACGACTCCGTAGCCCACGACCACGACATCGTCAAGCAGAAGCGCGTCCTCTTCCAGCACGATGTCGATCTCCGCCCGGCTGCCCGCCTTGCGCTCTTGCGTCGCGTATCCGACGGACGAGAATACAAGGATGTCGGAAGGCTTCACGGACAGGCTCCATCTGCCGTCGATGTCAGTTACCGTTCCGTTGGTCGTGCCTTTGACGAACACTCCCACACCGATGACCGGGAGCCCCGAGGCATCGGTCACTGTGCCCCGCACCTGTCCGGCGGACTCCGTCTGCGGCATCTTCGTCTCGTCCGGCTTTCTCAGATAGATTTTCCGGTCACTTATCTCGTAGGTTATGCCGGCGCCGGCAAACAGGCGGTCCAGAGCGGCTTCCAGTCCGACATCGTGAACTTCAAGGCTCACTATCCGGTCAGGGTCCACCGCAGGCCTTGAATGGTAGAACGTGTGTCCCGTCTGCTCAGAGATGGTGTCCAGAACTTTCACCAGACGCACCTGTTTAAGGTTGACTGTGACTTGCTGCGCGGAAGCCGAAATCCCGACGGCCGTCAGCAGCAGCAACGCAAGCAGAATTTTGAATTGTTTCATTTTATCAGATTTTAGCAGTTGATATGCGGTTTACTCACAAGACACTTTGAGCCGGAAAAAGTGTGAGTGCTGCTGAAAAAAAAATGACACACTCATCATTTCCCATCCCGCTATGTGTCATTATGTATGGAACGCAGACAAGTTGTCCTGTCATCCCGCTTGACTTTGGATAAATTGCCTATCTTTACGCCGGGTGTTCCAGCGTGCAATAGAGTGTTTATATGACGTCAGCAGACAAGCGCAAGTTTTACGAGTCCGCCGATGACAGGGCTCTTCTGAAGGGGTTGAAGGATTCCGACAGGGAAGCTTTGGCTGTAATATATGAGCGCCATTACGCTATGCTGTACACGTTCGCACTCAAATTTATGAAATCCCGCGAGGACGTGGAGGATGTCCTTCAGTCGGTCTTTGTGAAATTGTGGGTCTCCAGAACTGCAATCTTCATAACTTCGAGTATCCGCAGCTATCTTTTCGCAATGGTCAAGAATTCGGTGATGAACTATATCCGCAACTCCAACAACGCTGTTCGCCACAATTACCGCATCGCCCAGATGCAGCCCGAGCACGATGATGACCTATATACCTATGCCGAGCGCAATCACGCCTCCGAAATTCTCCGTGCAGTGATAGATGCATTGCCCCGACAGCAGAAGATGGTGGCGAGGATGCGCTGCGAGGGTTACTCCAACGCGGAGATAGCGAAAATGTCGAACCTGTCCATACATACGGTGAACTCCCATTACCGGGCCTGCGTGAAGGCGCTGAAAGAACGCCTTTCAGGCATACCCGAGACACTGATTATTATGATGTTTCTGATAAATAATTGACTATGATACGACCTGAAGACATAACGATAGAGCGTGTCCTTAACGGGAAGGCTACAAAAGACGAGGCGGCCGTGGTGGCTACGTGGCTTTCCACGGACAAGGGACAGCGGTGGCTGAGTTCCAGGATGGACAAGGCCGCGCGGGACATAGTCGGCGGAGTGATGTCACTCGCCGAAGACATTCCGTCAGATGAGATTTACGCCGGCATAGAGCGCCGCATCAGACTCCGCCGGAGGCGGACAATCCTGACAGGTGTCGCGGCGGCGGTTCTGCCCTGTATTCTGATTGCGGCTATGTGGGCGGATGTAAGCGGCAGATTGGGAGGAAATCTTTTCGCTACGGCTGAAACGGTAGAAGTCAAGGCGAGTTTCGGAGAGCGCAAACAGATAGTCTTTCAGGACGGAAGCAGAGTCTGGCTCAACGCAGGGTCTGTCCTCAGTTATCCGCAGCGCTTCTCTCTTAAGGAACGCCGCGTGACGCTTGACGGTGAGGCGTATTTCGAGGTCGAGCCGAATGCGAAAAGAACTTTTATGGTCGAAACCGGAGATGCAGTCCGTGTAAAGGTGACCGGAACCGAGCTTGATGTCCGCGCATTCGGAGGGGAGCCGACAGTCTCCGTGGTGCTTGTCAACGGCAAGGCGGAGTTTCAGGGAGGAGGTGATACGTTCAATATGCGTCCTTCCCAAAAGCTAGTTTACAGTAAAGATGACGGCAAGGTCAGCATTTCGACCATAGAGACGACAGATATGGCCGGCTTATGGAAAGACAATATCATATCTTTCCGCGATGCTTCTTTGCAGGAGGTTATCGAAACCCTCGGACGCTGGTACAATATCAGTTTCGAGGTGAGGGACTCCAAAGCATACTCCAGCCGCTTCTCCCTCAGAACCAAGGAGGTGCCGCTCCATACTCTTCTGGACGAGATGCAGCACATCTCCGACCTGTCCTTTTCCCTCCGTGGCGACAAGGTCATCGTCAGCCTGAAGGAATAGAGAGCAAACGGAATCACCTATACCACATATGAAACACTTATCTCTATTATTGACACTGTCTACCCTTTGCTGTCCACTTGATCTTCACGGGCAGACAACGACAGTTTCTGAAATTGTTGACATCATCAAGCACCGGAGCAGTCATCCCAACTATGTTCTTATTGCCGCTCATAGAGGTTATTGGGCAGACTTCCCGGAGAATTCTCAAGGTGCATACGATATGGCCATAATGCTTGGTGTTGATATCGTGGAGATAGATGTCAGAGTCACGAGTGACAATCAGATGATAATCTTTCACGATGCTTGCCTCGACCGTGTCACCACGGGGATTGGTAAGGTTCGGGACGCGTCTTGGGCCGAGATACAGCAATTGAGTCTGATTATGCCGGACGGCACGGTGACCGATAGCAAAGTGCTAAGTCTCGACCACGCTCTGGACAGTCTGAAAAACAAGGCGGTGGTTTCCATTGATATCAAGGAGACGGGAGAGTTATTCGAGTCTGTTTTCAAACAGGTCATCCGCAAGCTCAAACGAAAAGGGATGTTGGGGCAGTCCATCGTAAAAGGCAAGTTGCCGCTTGTGCAACTGCAGACGATTCTATCGCAGGCAGGAGCATCGCTTGACGAGTTCATTTACACTCCGATAGCTTTCTCCAACACAGCCAATCTCGACAGCTATATCCGGGATTTTGTAAACTCGGGAAAAATATATGCTTTCGAACTTGTTTATAAGCAATCATCGGATGCGATACTCCAATATGTGTCACTGCTCAAGAACAATAATATCTGGGTGGGGCAGTATTCATTCTGGCCGGAGACCGCCGATGGCGTTTTTGCCGAGAAGATACCTCTAAGGGACACCGACCCGATTACACGTAACTATAAGTTCAATGACAGCGACCCTACAGATTTTCTTGATGACGGCAGAGGAGACTGGGACTGGCTTTTTTCGAAAGGGGCTGATTATGTAATAACAGATCGCAGTGAACTGATGATCGATTATTTGACAGTCAAAGGATTGCGTACTAAATAAAAGACCTTATGAGCCACAAGTGTATAATCGCCATGCTTTTTATGCTCGGAATCAGTCTGTGGACTATATCTGCGCAGAATACTCTTTCCCTCAGATTGCATTATCCTTTGGACAATAAGAGCGGATATGAGAGTATTCGCCGACAGGATGGTGTGGTGACGGGAACTGTTGAAAATTATACCGACAGGTTCGGCAACCCATCCGGGGCAATTAGATTCAGCGACAACGCCTATGTGTCAACTCCTTCTATGACAAGCAATATTGCCTATAAATCCACCGGAATGACCGTGTCTTTCTGGATGTATGTAGATGAGTCCATTGAGAAACAGTTCGGACGTTACCCGTGGACGGAGCAGGATCCGGTGGTGCGGGCTTTTTATGCAAAGAAAGATGGAGTGGTTCTTCTCGGCTTCCATCGCCGTGCAGACCGTGCGATACTCGACAGATATACTACGGACATCAATGGTCAGACCAAATCCTGGAATTTATGGCTTTGGGACCCGATTAATTTTACACGCAGGACAGGATGGTATCACGTAATCATCGCTTACGAGCCAAGCCGCACTTTCCTGTATCTGTTCGCACCTGACGGCAGTCTGGAAAGCAGTGCCCATTATTTCGCGATTCAGGATATTCCGCCCGCTACCTCAGATTGGGGAATCGGCAACGATTCTGGGAAGAGCCTCATTCTCGATGATTTCAAGGTTTATCAAGGAGTTGCCACCTACAATCAGGCTCGTGAACTCCATTCAAATGAAGCGATGCCTGACGGTATGTACCGAATAATGCTGTGTGCCGACAATACAAAGTTCATCCATACATATGGCAGACAGACTTCCGGAAGCACTCCTCTCGAAATACTCGATGCCGACAACCTGAACGATTACCACACATACAAGTGGATTCTTGAACCTGTGCCAGGAAAAAACAATGTGTATAAGATACGAATGGCATACGAAGATATGTATGTGCATCTTGAGGCTCATTCAGCAAGTGAAGGCCGAAGGGTGGAATTGTTGGAATTTGATTCCCCGTATGTATCGACATACGAATGGTATGTCGAACCGGCCGGTGACGGATATTATTACATCCGTTCTGAAGCGGACAGAACGAAGTATCTCCATACTGTCGGACATTCTTCTGGCGGAAGTTCACGCCTTGAAGTGCTGACCTATACCGCGACATTTGCCTCTACGTATAAATGGCGCTTCGGCTTGCTGAAAACAAACTATGAGATAGCCCGGAATTCGATCACGCCCGGAAATGCGTATGAATACATTCTGTCCGACAACACTTCGATTGGAATGATCCCCGTCTTGCCGGTAAGCGGAGACCCCGTCCCGGTTCGTGTAGGCAGGGGGCCTTATCCATCATTGCTGACTCAGTGGAGATTTTTCAAGAGCAAAGATGACAGTTACCGGATATACAACGTCTCGCAACCTTCATACAACCTTCATCCTGAAGGACGTTCCATAGCTGCCGGAACAAAAATGCAGGCTGCTCAATATTCGTCCCAATACACGCAGTATTATAATTATGTTGTGGAAAAGCCAAATAAATATGGACGCAGAATACAGGTTTCTCCTTCACGGAATCAGAGCCTTATCGTAACTGCGACCTCCAACACAAGAGACAGTGAACTTACGTTGCAGTATGGAGGCGAGGGGAAATCCAACCTTTTTGCACTTTATGACGGCGGTATCCCGAATGTCGGCAAACAGGTATATGACCTCAAGCCCGGATTATATCGCATCGTATCTTATGCAAACGACAGTAAATCTCTCGCTACAAGGTATTATCAATGGACAACGACTGCCGATGTCGTTCTTGCGCCGACATCGAACCAACGATACACCTCACATTACTGGCAAATTGACTATGAAAGGGACTCGAATGGTAATCCTGTTCAGGACGGCACATATACCATTCAGCTTTTCTCCACAGATAAACTGTATCTCCACCCAAAGGCCCACAGCGTTTCCCAATCTTCCAATATAGAGATTTATCCGCTTGACAGGGATAACATTATGACGGAAAAATGGTACATACGGCCGACAAGAGACGGAACAGGAACATTTTACATTCTGAATGCCGCCAATCCTAATCTATATCTGCACCTTAAAGGTCATTCTGCAGCAGACAATACTCAGATTGAGCTTCTTACATACGATGACTATTACAAGGACGGATACAGGTGGTTATTTCAAGAGGTATCTATAATCCCTCCGTTCGCATCCGGAATCCAAAAGGTGAAATCGGGTAAGAACGGCGAACAGTTTCTTCACATCGAATCGCGTTCGCACCAGGACGGACGACCATTGGAACTTTACCCGTATGAGTCGGCATACGACAGTTACTACAATTGGAGCTTCATCAAGAAGGACGATGGTACATTCCTCATAAAAAATATGGCAACCGGACTGTATATGCACCCGACTGGACATAGTACAGACAATGGAACAAGAATCCAGCAATTGCAATATAATTCCTCATACTCACCTTATTACAAGTGGATTGTAGTCCCAGGTTCGCAGTCCGGCTCTTTTAAGATAATATCTGTAGCCGACCCTCGGATGTTTCTACATAGCACCGGGCACACTGCAGTGTCATCAAATCAGGTGGAGATTCTCTATGAAAACAGCGCATACAAGAATACGTACGAGTGGATTCTACAGTAATGAACTCTCAAAGATGTGAATAGCCAGCCTTCCTATAAACAACATTGGGTCTCCCTGTCCGTCAGCGGGAAGAAGCGGATTGTGGGAGGGGTCGGAGTGAATCGAGATGTGCAAATTGGCGGCAAAGCGTACATCTCGATGTTTAAAAGTACATCGACATGTACAGGTAAAACGTTTTCCGTACATCTCGATGCTCAATTACTTCCCATAATGAAGAGAGGGATTGCCGGTCGGGGCCGGCAATGACGCAAAAGCGGAGCCGGCAATGACGTAAAAACGGGGCCGGCAATGACCTAAAAGCGGAGCCGATGTCATGCCCGACCTGCTCGGGCATCTCCTGTCTCGCGGAGCCTACAGCCGCTCTATCATCCGCTTGAAGATGGCGGTCATCCGGCCGGCGGCGGCGTTGCCGGCGATGATGACATCCTCGCCGTCGTTCAGGGTAGTGGCTTCGTTCGTGGTGTTGCAGATGTTCGTGACCACGGACATTCCGAATACGCGCATATTGCTGTGCCGGGCCACGATGACTTCAGGAATCGTGGACATTCCCTGCAGGTCCACGCCTATCATACGGTAGAAGCGCACCTCGGCAGGAGTCTCGTAGCAAGGCCCCGTAGCGGCGAAATAAACGCCCTCCGGGAGCGTGATGCCCATCTCCTCCCCCACCTCGTGAGCCAGCTTGCGCAGCTCCGCATCGTAAGCGCAGGTCATATCCGGGAATCGAGGGCCGAACTCGTTAAGATTCTGTCCCAGAAGAGGATCGGGCATAAAGCGGATATGGTCCTTTATTATGACAAGGTCGCCTATCTTGTAGGACGGATTGTTGCCTCCGGCGGCATTCGACACGAAGAGGTACTGGATGCCCAGCAGTTTCATAACCCGGATGGGGAGCGTCACCTGGTCCATCGAGTAGCCCTCATAGAAGTGGAAACGGCCCTGCATCGCCATCACGTGCTTTCCGCCCAGCAGACCCAGGATGAGATTCCCCTTATGCCCGATGGCTGTCGAGACCGGAAAGCCCGGAATCTCGGAATACGGTATGACCACCTGCTCGGTGATCTCGTCGGCGAGCCTTCCCAGTCCGCTTCCGAGGACAATGCCCACTGTAGGCTTCAGAAAGCCGATCTTCTCCCTAAGGTAAGCGGCTGAATCGTGTATGGTTTCAAGTCTTTTCTGCATAGCTGTGACTAAAATTAAGGGTTATATGACAAGCCCCGCAAGTTCACGGAAGACCCCGCGAAACCCGGAGCTAACAGATTTTCTTCATCATCACGCGGGCCTGCTCCAGAATCTCCTCCTCCCCTTCTATCTTCCTGTCCCGCATCACGAATCTGCCGTTTACCAGCACAGATTCGATGCAGTCGCTATGGGCGGAATAGATGTAGTTCGCAAGGAACGGAGCCGGCGAAAGGAAGGCCGCTCCACGGGTATCCACGATACAGATGTCGGCTGCACGCCCGACCTGGAGAGAGCCGGAATTCAGCCCGAGGGCCTTGGCTCCATTGGCCGTGGCCATAGAAATCAGCTCGGGCAGAGGCATCGCCGCCGGGTCGCCGCGCCACGCCTTCTGCACGAGGGCGGCGGTCTTCAGAGCTTCGAGCATATCGTAGTTGTTCGAAGAGGCCGCGCCGTCCGTGCCGAGGCAGATGTTCGCGCCTGCCTCACGCAGCTCCCGGTACAGGAAGCGGTAGCCCGAAGCGAGCTTGGTGTTCGAGTTTATGTTGTGCACGCAGCTCACGCCCTTCTCTCCGAGCAGAGCGACATCGTGCTGCGTAAGATGCAGAGTATGAGCGGCTATGAGCTTGTCGGAGAGCAGCCCGAGCCGGTCCAGATACTCCACCGGAGTGAGTCCGCCGTGCGCGGCTTTGCAGTCCGCGACCTCGCCTTCCGTCTCCGCCAGATGAATGTGCAGCGGGATGCCGAACTCGCGCGCGAGCTCCCCGGCCCAGAGCATAAGTTCCTCGCTCACAGAGTATATGGCGTGGAACGCCAATGTGCATACGAAGAGCGGTCCCTGCTGACGCACAGCCGCCTCCGTCCTCTCGCGGCACTGGATGCGCTGCTGACGGGCGACTTCCTCGGAACCCCGGTCGATCAGGTCATAGCCGGTCGCGATGCGCACTCCCATCTCCTCAGCCGCTTTCTGCGAGGCGGCAAAATGCCAATAGTGGTCGTTGAAGGTGGTGGTGCCGCTGCGGATCATCTCCAGACAGGCGAGCTTCGTGCTCCAATAGACGAACTCGCTGTCCACGTTCTCCTCGACCTCCCAGATGTGGCGCAGCCAATCCTGAAAGCGCACATCCTCGCCGATCCCGCGCATCATCGTCATAGGCGAATGGGCGTGCATATTTATGAAGCCAGGCGCGGCCTGACGGCCGGTGCAGTCCATCACTTCGCAGCCCGTCTCCGCCTCCAGTGTGCCTGCGGGGGCGATAGCGGAAATGACACCGCCGCTTATGGCGATGTCCTTGCGTCCGTCCCCCAGTCCTATGTTTCTAAGGAGAATGTCCATAGAGCGCTAAAACTGCCCGAAGTCAGAGGACTCGGCGTCCTTAGGCTCGTCATCATAGCTTCTCTGCTCGTAGTCCTTGCCGTCCAGACACTTGGTCTTTATGTACTCGACCACGTCCTTCAGGCCCTCCTGGAACTTCTCGAAGTCTTCTTTATAGAGGAAAATCTTATGCTTGTCGTAGGTGAAGCTGCCGTCACGCTCCTGCTTGCGCTTGCTCTCCGTGATGGTGAGATAGAAGTCGTTGTTACCCTTGGTCGCCTTGACATCGAAAAAATAGGTACGCTTTCCAGCTCTCACCGGTTTCGAAAAAACATCCTCTGCACTGCGTTCCGGACTGCCGGCACGATCAAAATCATCTCTGTACATATTTCCTTTTATTAAATCACAATCTTTTTTAAAGTCAATCATCGCAAAATTAGAATAAATTCCGGATTCTCGTGTTATCTTTGCGGTGAATTTTTGTTTGAAATACGATGCTCAACAGAAGAATCCTACGAATCAAGGCCTTCAAGGTACTCTACAGCTACGCGGAGAACCAGTCTATGAGTCTGAAAGAGGCGGAGTCCCAGCTTGAAATCTCCTGCAGGGCCACCCGCGACCTTTATCTGTTTATGCTCGCCATCATCTCTCCCCTTACCGCAGAGGCTGCGGAGAGGATCAGAGCGGCGCGCGAAAAATTCAACCCCACCGAAGAAGAAAGGAATCCCAATATGAAATTCGCGGAGAACGCTCTCGCGAAATACTTCGATGACGACCCCGACTTCCGGAAAATCATCGGCAGGCTGAAACTTTCCTGGGACCAGTACGACGTGCTCATCCGCAAGACCTACGAGAGCATCCGCACCAAGGACTGGTATGCGGAGTATATGGCGAGTCCCGAAAGGTCTCTGAAGGAGGACTGCAAGCTCTTCGAGCATATCTTCGAGGAGGAATTCGTGGACAGCGCTGAGCTTGAGGAGATACTCGAAGACCTGTCCCTATACTGGATAGATGACCTCGCCTACGCTCTGAGCTGGTGCTGCCACTCTCTCGAGGAACTCTCCCGGGGGAAGGGCTGGACACTCCTTCCTCTTTACAAGAGCGAGATGTCCGCAAAGAGCGGCGTGGACAGCGACAAGGCCTTCGTAACCAAGCTGCTGAGAACCGCCTTCGCCGGCTTCGCGCAGTACAGCGCCAAGGTTGCCGAAACAGTCCCGAAGTGGGACAAGGAAAGGCTTTTCACCACAGATATGGTGCTGATAGTCTGCGGATTGGCCGAGGCCAAGGCTTTCCCTGAGATTCCGATTAAGGTCACGATAAACGAGTATGTGGAGATAAGCAAGTACTACGGCACTCCGAAGAGCCGCTCCTTCGTGAACGGGCTTCTGGACAAGCTTATCAGGGAGATGCTCGAAAGCGGAGAGATCGTGAAGGCCGGACGCGGGCTGATGTAGGAGACCCGGGAGAGAAAGCGGCGGAAAATGTCGCCGGAGTATCCCGGAATAATCCGCTTTTTATTACATTTGTGGAACATTAACAACAAATTTTGAATATGAATCTCATTTCTATCGTGCCGCTTCAGGCGGCGGGCGGCCAGGCCGCGGGCGGCGGCGCCTCTTTCTGGATTATGATAATCCTCCTTTTCGCTGTGATGTGGCTCTTTATGATCCGTCCTCAGCGCAAGCAGCAGAAGGCGCTCGAAAAGTTCCGCTCCGAACTCAAGAAGGGTGACAAGGTCATCACCTCGGGCGGCATCTACGGCACCGTAGCCGAGATCCAGGAGAAGAGCGTCCTCATCAAGGTGGACGGCGAGACCAAGCTCAGAGTCGACAAGAACTCCATCGTGAGGGACTATTCTGATGCGCAGTAAGGAGCGTATACGCGACTTTTTCAGGAAAAGGAACATCAGCGGGAGAGATGTGACGGTATTTCTGCTGTCTCTCCTGCTGTCTTTCGGCATCTGGACCATATATAACCTCTCGCTTCAGTATTCTTCCGTAGTGAGCGTACCGGTCAGCGCGGCCAGCGACCTGGACGGACGCGCCCGGAACTCATCGAATTCCGTAGTCATCGCGGCCCGCTGCCGCACTTCGGGATTCAACCTGATGCGCTTCGCCACGGGTGTGAAGCCGCGTCAGGTGTTCATCTCCTCCGCCGACCTGCACCCGAGCGGAGAGGATGATTTCTACCGCATCTCGGCCAACGAGCTCAGCGGATATTTCAACGACATCTTCGGAGACGGCATCCAGCTCGAAGCCATCATCTCGAGCAATGTCCAGTTCCGCTTCGCCAGGGAGAACCACAAGAAAGTCCCCGTGCAGGTGTCCAGCGTGCAGAGTTTCAAGCCTCAGTATATGGCTCTCGCACCCATCCGGTCGGAGCCTGACTCGGTAATCGTTTACGGCGAGCCGCTCCGCCTGGACAACATAGAGCGGGTGAGCACCGCGACCGTGAATCTCGAGAACCTCTCGTCCGGCGCCCACGGCGTAGTGAAGCTCGAAGTCCCCGCAGGAGTGCGTCTCTCCAGACAGGAGGTCAGTTACACCCTGGACGTGACCCGCTACGTCGAGATCCGCACGGAAGTCAGCATAGCTGTACGCAACGTGCCGGCGGGCAAGGAAGTGTCCGTCTATCCGTCCCAGTGCGAAGTGACCTGGCGCTGCATCTTCCCTATGGGCAGCGACCCGACCGGAAACATCACATTCTGGATAGACTATAAGGACTTCGCCAAGTCCATAAACGGAAAGTGCATTCCTCAGACAGGCAAACTCCCGTCAGGCGTCATAAGCTACACCCTCGAACCTAAAGTCTTCGAGTGCGTGGAGAAGGGAAAGTGATGAAGACTCTCACCATACTCGTGACCGGCGGCATCGGCAGCGGAAAATCCGCAGTCTGCGCCCATTACTCCTCGCTCGGCATTCCCGTCTACGACTCAGACTCGCGCACCAAAGCTCTCTACGGCAAATCCTTGCGCCTTGCGGCCAATGTGAATGCGGCCTTCGGCGGAGATCTGCTCACCGGAGACGGTGTCCTGGACAGGGCGAAGCTCGCCGAGCGCGCGTTCGCCTCTGACGAGGCTCTGCGCAGGCTGGAGGCTTTGGTGCATCCGGCAGTCCTGGAGGACTTCCGGGATTGGCGGGAAGCCGCCGGAAGCGAAGTCGTGATTCTGGAATCGGCCATCGCCTCTTCCCTCCCCTCCTTTATGTCGGAGGTGGACAGGGTGCTGCTCGTGTGCGCCGACGAGCGGACCCGCATCTGCCGCGCGATGCTCCGGGACGGCTGCGATGAACAGGCTCTCGCGCAGAGAATCCGCCGGCAGGAAGAAAAGCTCCCTGCGGCGCTCCGCGCTCCGGACGCGGTCATACAGAACGACGCTTCGCTCGAAGAACTCTACGCGCAGGCCGACCGGGCGCTGCGGGAGCTGGTGAAAGGGCACGGCGGGATTTAAGAAAGATATATTGTTATATTTTTTTACATACGATGAAACTTGACAGACTGATTGCGCTCGCGGGATTTCTGACGATCTGCAGCGCAGCCTCCGCCCAGTGGCGGGCGGGAATCACGGCGGGAGCCGCGAACAACACCCTCTGCCTCGACACCCAGTACCAGTATGACTGGAGATACGATGACAGGCAGGGAGTCACCATTGGCCTGACAGGCCAATACGATTTCACTGACTGGCTCGCGCTGCGCACGGAGATCCTCTTCCAGCAGCGCGGATACACGATGCGCCGCACGGAGACCTACTCCGCAGAGACTCTTCTCCGCTACCGCGACAATTATCTCGTTCTTCCCGTGATGGCTTCGTTCTCCTTCGGAGGGAACGCTCTGCGGGGCTTTCTGAATGCCGGCGTAGAGGGAGGCTATTGGCTGGAAAGCCGCTGCAAAGGGGCTTTACAGTATGCCGGAGACGAGAAAGAAGAGCTGAACGTGAAGATAGACTTCCTCGATGCTCGCGACTAGAGGTTCGACTTCGGCTATGTCGGAGGTCTCGGAATGGAATACCGCATCTGCAGGCATCTGGCAGCACAGGTCGAGGCACGCTATTACTATAGTGTGGTGAGCAAGAAAAAACAGTATCAGGCCGCGAAAGACTATCAGTACAACAGCGCTCTCACCCTTTCGGCGACAATAGCGTATATCTTTTAAATTCAGCAAGTTATGAGTAGATTAAATATAAGATTGGCCGCGATGGCGGCCGCTGCTGCGCTGCTTCTGCTGCTCTGCGGCTGCAGAAAGGAGAACACCGAAGTCGTGACGATCGGAATGTACGCTACGGAACAGAACGTCAAAACTTATTCTGAAATCTGGGACCTGCTCTGGAGAGGGATGAACCAGAACTACGTGGGCTGGGAGATAGAGGATTTCGACTGGGACGAGATCCTGAAAATCTATACTCCGCAGTTCGAGGCGCTGGACGAGAAGGTGGACAGTCTGAATAAGGCGGATTCTCCGGACGAGGGCGCTCACAAGGAAACCGCCGATGACGCGGAGAAGCTATTCCACGAGGTTTTCGACCGCTTCCACGACGGGCATCTTTATGTGGAATATGTGGATTACGCCACAGGCAAGCGTCGCGGACTATCGCCTTCCAGTGCGCGCAACAGCGGGCGCACGGACCTGGAGGATGCCGTAAGGCTGAGCAAAAGCTATTATTGTAAGGACGGAGGCGAATTCTCGGAGGATTTCCGGCTCATTTCGGTCTCGTCCATAATGTGCGAAGAGATTCTGAAGAAGCAGGAGGTGATGCTGGAAGACTACGAACGCCTGAGCAGTCTGGAGGAAATCACTGACAGCCAGCAACTCACGCTCAATGCTCTGGAAAACGCCCTGCCGATTCTCGAAACTATGCGCCGCTATATGGAGAAGAGTCCTTTTTACTCTTCCAGCCTGTACGCACTCTACCGGGACAAGCTCTCTGAAGCGGACATCGTCCTTCTGGAGCTGGAATACGGCTTTCCGGACACCCATTTCGATGACGACGAGACGGCTGCCTTATTGATCGGGACCACGAAGGACAATATCATCTATTATCGTCTGACCCGGTTCGCCCTGCCTCGTTTTGAAACGTTAGAGGTTCCGGCGAGCTCCCTCAGCGCGGCTGACAGTCTGATCTACAGGACTTATTACGATGCTCTCGCGCAGCTTCACGACAAGGCCTACGAAATGTACTCCGCCGGTACGCTCAAGGGCATTATCCTGGACGTGCGTAACAACCCCGGAGGACTGATCGACGATCTGAAGTGGATGGCAGGTCTCTTCTACAAGGGAGAGCGTTATGAGGCCGGCACGATGAAAATGAAAAACGGACTCGGAAGGCTGGATTACACGGTGCCGTTGCCGGTGCGTATGGACTGCTACGGTTCGGACGAGGAGGATATAGACGAGCCGATGGTGATACTGACGAATGCGCAGTCGGTTTCCTGCGCGGAATTCACGACGGCTACCGTGAAGCAGCATCCGAACGGTATCTCTCTGGGAATGAGGACCTGGGGCGGAGGCAACAAGCTTCTGCCCGATGCGACCTACAATTCCGTCGTGAACTACTCCGGATGCATCGGCAAGATGGGCGAGACACCGGTGTTCGTATATATACCTTATGACCTCACCAGCTTCTATGACATAGGAGTGATAGATGGAGTGGGAATCGCTCCGGACATCGAAATCCGCTACGATGCCGATCTGTACTCAGCCACCGGCCGCGACAACCAGTTCGAGCGCGCACTCTCCTACATCCGCGAGGGGAAGTAGGATGCGCTGAGAGCGTGCGGGACGCTCCGCACCGTCTCCACGAAGCCGGCAGGTTGCCGGCAATGCAGGATTGGCCGCCCCGGCAAGGGCGGCCAATAAATTTGTATTGCGCTTGCGCTAAGTGATTTTTTAGGAATCACTAATAGTTTTCTGCGCGCAGGCGGAAGTAGGACTGCGGGTGGTTGCAGACCGGGCAGACTTCCGGAGCCTGTCTGCCGACCACGATGTGGCCGCAGTTCGAGCACTCCCAGATCATATCTCCGTCTCTGGAGAACACGATGCCCGAGTCGATGTTCGCAAGAAGCTTGCGGTAGCGCTCCTCGTGGGTCTTCTCGATGGCCGCTACAGCTGCGAAGAGGTCTGCGATGCGGTCGAAACCCTCCTCGCGGGCTACCTTCTCGAAGCCGTAGTACATATCAGTCCACTCGTAGTTCTCGCCGGAAGCGGCGTCCGCGAGATTCTCGGTGGTGGATGGAACCGCGCCGCCGTGGAGGAGCTTGAACCAGATCTTGGCGTGCTCCTTTTCGTTGTTCGCAGTCTCCTCGAACATCTGCCCTATCTGGACAAAGCCGTCCTTCTTGGCCTTCGAGGCGTAATAGTTATACTTCGTAAATGCCTGTGACTCACCGGCAAATGCAGTTTTGAGGTTTTCCTCGGTCCTGGTTCCTTTAAGCTCTTCCATAATTTTCGATATTTAAATTAATTCTAATTTAGGTCGCAAAGATAGGGATAATATCTTTTCCTGTCAAGATGTCCCGGCAGGATTTTTTAGGAATCACTTACTCTCCGGCTGACAACTTCTGAAAAGCGCCCCGTCAGAGTTTCTCGATGGATCCCGCCACGGCATTGGCGACGAGCGCGCGCAGTCTGCCGCAGCCGCCCTCATCGTAAGGATGCACGCGGTTCGTGAGCAGAATGACGGCAGTCTTCGAGTCGAGGTCCATTATCATCGACGTGCCGGTGTAGCCTGTGTGGCAGAGGGTGCGGGTGCGGCTGAAAAGGTCGCCTCTGAGGCCGGCGGAGTCGCTGCAGTTGTCCCAGCCGAGAGCGCGTCCCACTGCGGGATTGTTCTCCGGCGGTACGGTAGCCATAGTCTCCACTGTCAGAGGGCTGAGTATGCGATGTCCGTTTATGCTGCCGCCGTTCATTATCGCCGCAGCGATGACTGAAAGGTCCTCGGCGTTCGAGAAGACTCCCGCGTTGCCGGAATTGCCGCAGTTCACCACTCTCGCCATCGGGTCGTGGACCACTCCGACGAGCGGTAGCCCGTCCGGCTGCACCTCGGTAGGAGCGCAGAGTGCAAGCGTCTCTCCTTCAGGGAGATAACAGGTATGCTTCAGCCCCAGGACATCGAAGACGTTTTTCCGGGTATAGTCGCAGAGCCTCTCTCCCGTGACATTCTGAAGTATATTCTGAAGAGTCACGAAATTCAGGCAGCTGTACATATAGTCGGTGCCCGGACGGAAATTGCGTCTGACTTCCGTGGCGATGTAGCGGATGAGCGAATCGGGCGTCGCGATGCCGAACCTCTCCACGTATGCAGGTACGCTGATATAGGGAGCGATTCCGGAAGTGTGGGTCAGAAGGTCGCGGACGGTGATGTCCACCTTCTTCCCCGTTTCGGGATCCGTCCAAGGCGCGAAATCCGGGATATACATTTTCACGTCGTCGGTGAGGCGGACCTTGCCGTTCTCCACCAGCTGCATAAAGGACAGGGTCGTGCCCACGCACTTGCTCACGGAAGCCAGGTCGAAGACAGTCTCAGTGGTCATCGCGAGCGTGTCCGGAACCACCTGCCTGTTGCCGTAGGCCTTGAGATAGACTATCTTGTCATCGCGCACCACCGAGAGCACCGCTCCAGGAATCGAGCCGTCCGCGACGAAAGAATCCACGATGGCGTCCACCTGCGAGAGTTTCGCGGAGTTCATACCCATAGACTCCGGAGTGGCCCTGAGCAATGCCCCCTCCGTACTCCGGCCGGCGCAGCCGGCCAATACCGCTGCGGCAAGCGCCGCCGTCAATTGAAATAAAATGACAGGTTTCATTTTTCTTTATGAGGTTTTTATCATTGTTTATACCTTCCTTTAATATGTTCCCAATGCCATAATGTTGGTGTTCAGCCAGTTCAGCCTGCCGTTGTAGAATGACTTGAGATAGTTCAGTTCCGCAGCATAGGTGCCGAGCACCTTGGCGTTCGGCCACACATATATCTTCAGGATGTCCCATCTTTCGAAATTCCTATCTTCCGCCCCGTATAGCAGAGTCCTCTGGGCATCTATGAAATCCGGGACAGCCTTAAGCTGAGGAAGGACCTCCTTCCAGCGCTCCTGAACCTTTTTCACGAAGGCCGGGTCCTGGAAGAGGCGCGGATACCAGCCCCAATTCTTCCCCCAGCTGCCGTAGTCCTTAATGAAGAAGCCGGTGTAGCCGTTCCCCACTGCGGCATCGAAATAGTCGCAGTTGCCCAGCGCCAGGTCGAAATCCCAGACGTGATACATCACCAGCTTGCCCCCCGGGGACTTGGTGAGGAAGGAACTCTTGCGGAGATTGCCGTCCACATTTTTCACAAGCTCCTGGATGATATAGTAATTCACGAAGGAGTCCACATCTATGTATGCGGCATATCCCTTCCCGGAATCCGCGAAATCCGCGCTCCGCAGGGCAGCCTCGAAGTCTTCGAAATATCTGACTGTCCCGCTGAACACCTCGTCTGAGGGCTCGTCCGGGTCACTGAACATAATCGGGACTCCCATCCCGGTCCAGAAGCAGCGCGGTTCGTCCTGGTTCTCCTCTATCTCCAGATATATGTCGCCCGCGTCCGTATCTATGTCCACACGCTTCGACGCCACCTTCTTGTGCTCGCTCAGAGTGTAGCAGCCCAGATATTCATCGTTCAGATAGACATCCACGCTCCGCATCCGCGGAGTCCAAGCCATATCGAGAATGCGGGAGACCTCCATCGCGGTGATATTGCGCAGAAGCGTCTTGTCGCTGTAGTTCGCGAGCAGGCACCACTCCTTGTCCTTGGGCATACCGAGCAGGGAGGCCTTCTCGTCCAGCTTTATCTTATACGGCTTCTTCGGCATACCCCAGGTGGAGTTGCCGCGCCCCCGGATGCGCATCCGTCCCTCGTACAGAGTGTCGGCACTGTAGATGCAGGCCGGGTCTTCCACCCGGAGCGAGCCGTTGACGTAGTTTTCCTTGTCCCTTATCAGCGCCTTGCCGTCGGTGTAAAGGCGCACCGTAGGGATGCTTTTAGGCTTTCTGTGCGGGAATGCTATACGGCTGCCGTTGCTTATATATATATGTAGGGTGAGCTTGTCGTAGAATACATATACCGGGAGGGAATTGCGGTCGTCATCGTCGCTGGAGCGGATGCCGGTGAGGGAGCCGTCTATCTGCCAGATGCCGTCGGAGTTCAAGGAGACGACGGGCGCGGCGGATGCTGTGTGGTCGTGGACGCGGAGCTGCGAATTAGGTATGTTGAGGTCGGCCTCGTCCTCGAAATGCAGGACGACGGCATTGGCGGAGTTATCCGCCCCCGTAAAGATCAGTCCCCTCTCGTAAGCGTCCAGAAGGTCGAGATATTCTTTTACAGGCTTTTCCTCCGGCGTGTCCGTTTCTTCCGGTCCGCA
This sequence comes from Bacteroidia bacterium, assembly GCA_030529945.1. Taxonomy (GTDB): domain Bacteria; phylum Bacteroidota; class Bacteroidia; order Bacteroidales; family UBA932; genus Cryptobacteroides. Next base: position 62,351 of record JAUMVX010000009.1, read on the forward strand.
GCCGGAAAGGATGAGGGTAAGTGCGGCGGCAAGCAGGGCGGCGGATGTTCTAAAAAGATTCTTGGCGTTCATTATATGGTTTCAGTGTCCATTGTGAGGTTTCTGTTTCTCTGAGGTTTCAGTGTCACGCCCCGGCAGACCGTAACGTCTCCGGGGCAATCATTCTTCAAAGTTAGGCATTATTTCGGGATTGAGAACGGGACGGGCGCGATAAAACGTTTGAGAAAACACAGGCTTCGGTCGCGAGGTGAAAGAAGAGAGAAAAATGATGAAAAAAGTTTGGCGGATTGAAAATAATATCTACCTTTGCAGTCCACAAAAGCAACCTCTCACCATTTCAGGTTAGTGTGCGGTGATGTTGCGGATAAAAGACCGTATTTGTTATGGATTTAATGAAACTTGTGGAGCAGTCCTTTTCAGAGAATAAAGCTGCTTCATATCCCAAGTTCAAAGCGGGTGACACCATTACCGTCACCTACAAGATTAAGGAAGGCGACAAGTTCAGACTTCAGAACTTCAGAGGCGTAGTCATCCAGATTTGCGGAGCTACCCCGTTCACCAGGACTTTCACCGTACGCAAGGTATCGGGCGGCATCGGTGTCGAGAGGATTTTCCCTTACGAGTCCCCGTTCATCGACAGCATCGAGCTGAACAAGGTCGGCAAGGTGCGCAGAGCGAGAATCTTCTATCTCAGGAAACTCTCCGGCAAGAAAGCCAGAATCAAGGAGAAGAAGTTCGCCGGCAAGTCCGAGTAAGACATATCAGGGTTTCGGCCCGGACGGCTCCTTAGCTCAACTGAATAGAGCACTTGACTACGGATCAAGAGGTTACAGGTTTGAATCCTGTAGGAGTCACTATCAAAAAATACCAATCTGTTGACTATCAGCAGATTGGTATTTTTCTTTTACCCCCTTTTCTTGCCCCTTTCTCCTGTTATGTGCCCGTCCTGTGGCTGTCCCGCACCCGTCATGCCCGACCTGCTCTTCGTATCCTATATAAATAATAATATAGTATCAGAAAGGAAGCTCCTGGCCATAGTAAATCTCCGGCTCATAGATAACACGTATGTCGCTATCCTGGAAGAGTTTGGCTTGCTTATCAAGTTTCTCTAGCATTTCACCACGGCGGCGGATGATGTCCAACTCCTCACGTCGTGCTTTACTCATTTTCAGGAATTGTTCTTCCTGGTCGATACCAAGGAACCGACGGCCCAGCAGGTTAGCGGCAATACCGGTGGTGCTGCTTCCTGTGAACGGGTCAAGAATCAGGCACCTGTTTTTGTTGAGGCTTGAATGATACGGGCCAACACACAAAGAGGTTTTTGGGTAGGGTGTTTACCGCAAGATTTCTCCCACGGAGCAATGGCAGGTGTATATTGCCATCGAAAAGTGAACAGTTTTGCCACCGAA
>JAUMVX010000051.1 GCA_030529945.1 Bacteroidia bacterium
ACTATTTCATCACGGCGTTATACAGGTCCTTATAGGTTTTCACCACGCTGAACACAACGTCGCCGGTGCTTATGGCGGCGAAGTGGCGACGGGCGCACTCTATCTTCGCGTCCTCCGCTCCCCGGAGTTGTGACGCCTCGATAGGATTGCCTTTCGTCTCCGCCACGAAATAGATGTGCTTCACGCTGCCCTCGCGGAAGGCGATGGCCCAGTCGGGGTTGTACTTGCCCATAGGCGTGTTGATATAGAAGCCGTTGGGGAGTTTGGAGTAAACCACCACATTGTCCTCCGCTTCCAGCGACTCCGCGAACGACTTCTCCACTCCCCGGCTGTCCAGCACCACCATATCATAGAGCGACTTCGCGCTCGCGATGGCGTCCTTCCCGATGGTGCCCCGCAACGAGGCCTCGGCGAAGATATTGGAGTCGAAAGTGTCGGAACTCTTCTGATAGCAGATGTGCTGGATGAGCGATAGGGCCTTGCAGTCGTTGATGATGCGGGTCGCCTTCACGATGAACTCCTCAGGATTGAGTCTGAACTGGTTAAAAGTGGTCGGCCTGATTCCCTTCAGCATCTGCACGACGCTGCGGCGCGTAAGACCCGTGCTCTGCACCAGTTCACCTACAAGGTCATAGGTGACGCCCGACCCCACCGCCTCGCTCACGCGTATGGTCTTCACTTTCTTCGAGGACATCGCGGTGCCCTCCTCCAGAGCCTCTCGGTCACGGATGGAGTCCATCCCGCCGCTTTCGACCACTATGCGTATCTCCGTTACGTTCATCAGCTCATCGAGCTGCCTGACAGCCTTCTCGATGAGCTTCGGGGTCTCGAAACTGACATTGTAGAAGGTGCGGGTGTTGATGCGCTTCCACAGTTCCGTCCACTCCCGCTTGCGGAAATTCTCCTCGCGAAAATGCGCCTCGGCCTTGCCTCGGCCGTTCTCCGGCCTGTATTTCTCCGGGTCGAACACTTTGTCAAGTTCTCCCGCCACGAAAGATCTGAGGTCGTTCACCTCGCCGAAATCGAGAGCTCCGGCCTTCTTGTCATCGAAGTACTTCTGCGTGAGCTTGCCCTTCCTGGTGTAACCTGCGCCAATCAGCGCCTCGATGATTTCCGCCGCCTTGTCCGTAGTCACCATAATCGGCCCGCCGTCCTCCAGCAGCGTCTGCCTGTCGGCGAACATCGCGGCTGTGACCACCACCGGGCGGCTCTCGCACGCCTCGGCAATCTCTGTCTGGAGCTTTCTGGCGAAGTCATCGTAGCTTTCGCTTGCAATGACGGTCAGCACATTCACATCGTGCACGTGCTCCACGCCCAGAACGTCGGTATCCTGACGCTCACCCTTGTCATTCACGCAGAGGCGCATACCGCGCCCGACCTCCTGGCGCTTCTTCATCTCGTTGCCGGTGTCCTTCAGCGTGCATATCTGGAACACGTTGGGATTGTCCCAGCCTTCCTTAAGCGCAGAGTGCGAGAAGATGAATCGCACGGGACAATCCCGGCTCAGCAGCTTCTCCTTGTCTTTCATAATGAGGTCGAAGCCGCGCTCCTCGTCCTCTCCCTCACTTGCCTTAGAATCGACGCGGTTGCCCTTCTTGTCGATGGAGAAGTACCCGTCGTGGATGTTGTCGGCGGTGTTCTTCGGGTCGCTCAGGAAACGGAGATACCCGCTGTCCTTGAACGCGGGCGTGAACTCCCGCAGCGCGGCGGCATATTCTTCTTCGAACATCTTCGCGAACTTGCCCTTCAGACCCTCGCCCTTGTCATAAATGCGGTAACTGTCCACGTGGTCGATGAAAAAGAGCGACAGCACCTTGATGCCCAGCGGGAAAAGCTGGCGCTCGCGCTCCAGATGCGTCCTGATGGTCTCGCGTATCTGGTGACGGCGCACGATGTCGTCATTGGCGGCTCCCGCCACATCCCCCTCGTGCAGGGTCAGCCCGTTGAGAAGATGCACGGTGCGCGTGAGGCCGTCGATGCGTTCTATGAGGTAGTTGTCCTGATACTCGTGCAGTCCGCCGCTCTCGGCGAGCAGGTCGTCACCCTCGCGCAGCAGCTTCAGAACCTGCCTCGTGTCCGTGGCCGTCTTGCGGTCGAAGCCGATGCGGGCCACAGGGTCTCCCTTCGAGATGACGATCTCGTCGAGATACACATACCCGCCCGTGGCGGTGCTGCCTATCTGGTGCACGCCGCGCACCTCAATCTTTTTCACCAGCTTGCGGTTGTAGGCATCGATGGCGTCGAGGCGGAACACCATATTGTGTATGTCGTCCCGCCGGTGGGTGGCGCTGTACAAGAGGGTGAAGAGCGGAGCGAAGAGCCGTATCCCCTTTCGCGTGGCGTTGTTCCTGTCGGCGCCCAGCACGCTCTGCGGCTCGTCGATGATCATTATGGGACGGGTCTTGGCGAGAATGTCGATGGGGCGGCGCGAGCCGAACTCGTCACGGCGCGAGAAGATGACGCGCGCCGCTGCGTCACCCCTGCGCCCCTCGCCCCGGCTCTTGTCCTCGTTCATCGAGGCGTTGAACGCCTGGGTGTTGATGATCATCACGTGCAGGCCGCTGTCGCTGGCGAAGGCGTCTATCTTGGAGAGCTGCTTCGAGTTATAGACGAAGTACTGCATACGCTTGCCGTATTCGGCGGCGAAATGCTCCGCCATACTGCTGAAGCTCTTCTGCACTCCCTCGCGGATGGCGATGCTCGGCACCACGATGACGAACTTGCTCCAGCCGTAGCGGCGGTTCAGTTCGTACATCGTCTTGATGTAGGTGTAGGTCTTGCCCGTACCCGTCTCCATCTCGACGGTCAGCGTAAGGCCGTCGCCCTCCAGAGCGTCAATGGGCCGCAGCCCCTTGGCCATCTGTATGGAGCGTATGTTGTCCACGATGCTGTCGGCGGAAAGCGCCACGGGGTCGTTGGCGAAGCCCTCGGTGTCGAATATCTCCGCGTTCCTGCCCCGGTCCAGCTTGAAATTGCTCGCGCCGTCGCTTCGGGGCTGCCCCAGAAAAGCGTCAGCCACGCTCATAGTCGCCTCGCGCTGGAAGGCCTGGTGCTTGTATTGAATCTTCATGCTTCTATCGTATTCTATTGTTGTACCAGTTGTTCCAACCTGTCGGAATTACCGACAGGTTGCTTAAGGCCTGCTTAATCTTGCATCTGTTCCAATATGATGTCAAGTTGCAGCTGCAGTTCTTCACGTTTGGGAAGGTAGAGCTGGTAGCGAGCGGCGAACAGTTGGTTGGTGATGCCCTGCATGGCGTATTCCATCAGCAGTTCATCTTTTCTTGCCCCAAGTACTATGCCGATGGGCGGATTGTCATCAGGCTGGCACACTTCGGTTTTGAAGTAGTTGAGATACAGATTCATCTGCCCGATGTCGCCGTGCTTTATCTCCGCGCACTTCAGGTCGATGAGCACATAGCATTTCAGGATGCAATGATAGAACACCAAATCAACTTTGAACTGCCGGCTTCCTATTTGCATGGTGTATTGTCGTCCGACAAAAGCAAAGCCCTTGCCAAGTTCCAGCAGAAATTTTTCCATATTGGCCTTCAACGCCTCTTCGAGTTCGCTCTCCTTATAGCGTTTCTGCTTGGGCAACCCTGTGAACTCCAGGACGAACGGGTCGCGGATGATGTCTTGTGGCGTTATCACTTTGTGTCCCTCGTTGGCAAGCGCCAACACCCCTTTCTTGTCAGTACTCAGCGCAAGCCTCTGAAAGAGGCAGCTCTTCATCTGCCGTTTCAGTTCGCGCACTTTCCATTTTTCCTTGATACATTGGTTGTAGTAGAAACGGAATTCCAAGTCATTGTCGCATTTCAACAGCTCGTAGTAATGGCTCCATGATAAAATGTGGGACAGCGTCCCACATTTTGGGAAAGTCAAGTAAAGCTTACGCATATACGTAAGGTTGGAGCGGTTGAACCCCTTCCCGTTTCTTGCCGTGAGGTCTCTTGCCAAGTTTATAAGCAATTGTTTGCCATATTCAGCCCTTGCATTTCCGCCTTGCTCATATTCCACTATGTATTTACCCGTCTGCCAGTTTGCGTCCAGCAATTCTGTATTTATTGCGCAGACGGCTTTTTCTTTGGCTTGATTCCAAAGGTCGCTTATGTCCGTCAACAACTGCTGATATTGGACGTTGTCAGCAGGTATGGTTTGTCTGCTATTTTCTTCCATCGCTTAAATCACTTTGATGTTGCCCATAGCCTCGGTGTCGCTCCAGTCCAGGGCCTGTTTGAACTGCTCGTAGATGTTTATCTTCTTGTCGTCGGCATCGAAGCAGGAGTCGCGGAAGAGTACGCGCAGAGGCTTCTGCGCGGTCATCTCCCTGACGACATTCTCCGTAATCTTCTCGCTGAAGCAGGCCACGAGGTCGCCGCCGTTCACTATGTAGATGTTGCAGCCGTCCACCGTGACGGTCCGCATCGGCAGGTCGAGCGTCACGCCCCAGGCGAGCATCGCTCCGAAGAGCAGATCCATATCGCTGCGGTCGGACTTGATGTTGTCGGCGAGCAGGTCGAGCCGCCCCTGGTCGTAGTCGCCCGGCGCGAGACTCACGTCTTCGAAGTTGCTCTCGTCGAGCCGGAAGACGCGGAAGCCCGCGTCCAATCCGCCGCTCCCCTCTTCCTCTCCGCTGAAGAGGTCTCCTCCGGCGGCCGCTTTCGCGTCCAATCCCTCCTTTATCTTCGCCCCCGCCCTGCGGATGCGCTCCTTGCCGATTTCGCAGATGTTCGCATAGCCAAGGTCTTTCTTCTTCTCACTGACTTCCTCCGGAAGCTGAACGAGAATAAACTTATTTGATGTCCCTTTTTCCGCGTTCGTCTTCATCAGAGCGTGTGCCGTCGAGGCACTGCCCGAGAAGAAGTCAAGCACGATGGAATCCTCTTTAAGGTTTGCCAGAGTAATCAAACGCTGCATCAATCTGACTGGTTTCGGTCCGTCAAATACTCCCTTATCACCAAATAATGCAACTACTTCTTGAGCGCCTTCTTGACTATGACCAACATCTTTATAGAACAGGATTGAGGTCGGAGCCATACCATCGAATTTGAGTTCAGACAAGAAACGCTTGATTCTTGGTGTGTTATCCCCATTAGGGCCGAACCATATTCTATTATCTTGCAGTCTCTCGAAAAATGCTTTTTTCGAGAGACTCCAGCAGCGTCCTGCTGGAGGCTCTACTATACGCCCCGAAGGGGTCGTGATCGGATAATCGCTCGCAGCATTATATGTTTTTACTGATATGTCGCTAGACATCCAGACTCCACGAGGGTCATTATCTGGATTTGAATATCGGGCATTCGCATCCTCTGTCCTCTCAAGCCGTCCGATTGTGAAGAGGTCAATATTCTTGGCGAACATCACGATATAGTCGTGACTGTTTGAGACAAAGCGGGCATCGTTCTTTGGAGAAAATGCACGTTCCCAAACAAGCTGCGCCACAAAATTTCCCTCTCCGAATATCTCATTGCAAATCTTCCTAAGATTCTCCACCTCATTGTCATCAATGCTGATGAATATCACCCCGTCCTCGGTCAGCAGGCTTCGCGCGACGAGCAGGCGCGAGTAGATCATCGAGCACCAGTCGGAGTGGAACTTGCCGTTGCTGTCGGTATTGCGGCGGAAGCGGTTGCCAAGTTCGTCCACATTGCCCGCCTCCAGGTCCTCCTCGGAGGCGGAGCGGCGGAAGTCGTCGTGATAGACGAAGTCGTTCCCGGTGTTGTACGGCGGGTCGATGTAGATCATCTTCACGCGGCCCATATACGAGCGCTGCAGGAGCTTGAGCACTTCGAGATTGTCGCCCTCGATGTAGATGTTCTTCGTGCTGTCCCAGTCCACGGAGTCCTCGGGAACTGGGCGCAGGGTCTTGTCAGTCGGCCGCGCAGCCTCGGCGCGTGAGGCACGCTTGCCCACCCAGGTGAACTGATACATCTCGCCCCCGTCGGAAGCGTTGTCACCGAGCAGCTCGTGCAGCGCCTCGAAGTCCACCGCACGGCGCACGCGGCCCGTCTGCGGGTCCGCCGCCTCCGTAAACACGCTCGGCGCTATCCGGTAGAGCGCGTCAAGATTCAGCTGCACCCCGTCAGCCGACAGTTTGTCAATATGTTCCAAGTTATTGTCCTTCATCGTATTATTATTTTTATTGTTTTATCAATTCATCGAGCCTGACGCTGAGCTGCTCCAGCTCCTGTCTCAGCGCACGGGCCTCGGAGTTCAGTTCCATCTGCCGCGCGAAGCGTTTCTCGGCCCGCACCCTCTTCTGCAGAGCTTCGGCCTGCCGCCGCTTGCTGCGTATTGTGTCCTGCAAGGCGATGACTTGCCGGGTGTCAGATGCCGAAGCAGTACCGAAGCCCGAAATCCGCCCGGCCATATTCTCATATATCCTGTCCATCGAGGAGCCTTCGATCGGGAGCGAAAGCTCTTCGCCGCCCGTCCACGGCGTGCGGAACGTCTTGACGATCCTGAATGTACCTCCGATCCGGTCCGCCCATTCCTTGTAGTTCAGCAGCAGACGGAAACGCTCCCCGTACTGCAGGAGGAACACCGTGTGCCGAGGCATCTGCCGGTCGATGGCGAGGAACACGTCGTCGGGAGTGTCCTCCGCCTTCAGAGAGAAGCGGAAAAGCACGATCTCGTGCACCTCACTCCCGTCCTCCACCGGGAGCGTCGAGGGCGCGATCTTCGCCACCCACTCGATGCCCGCCACATCGTCCACAAAACGCTGCTTCAGCCTGGCGCTCAGCTCCAGGTTGCGGTAGAAGGCGGTCTTCGGGACGGCTCTTCCCACGAGGGTCGATGAGGGGAAAGTCAGCATTTCTTGCGGATTATAAGGAAGGTTATCAGTTCGAAGTCGTCCAGACCGTTTATGTCCCCACGGAGAGCAGTTGTCTCTCCGGCGGAGAAGAGGCTGTCTATGTCGCTCTCCTGCTTGACGGAGATGATGCCGCCTATGGCTTTCTGCAGCAAGTCGCTGTAATGGTCCATCTTCCGTCCGTCGGATGTCGCCCGGTTGAATGCGGCGCAGAGCGCCGGATCGTGTCCTGTCCTGCCCTTGCAGGCGTGGCGCAGGAGGTCCAGCAGCTGCTTGGGATGCAGATGGTCGCAGATGAGTTCTCCGTCATCGGAGAGATATGCCATATAGAAAGGGTGGAGGAGGTTGGTTCTGTCGATGTTGACCCCGTTGTTGCGGTTGCGCAGGACGAAGATGACTCCGGGATTGAGCGCGTCGTCGCTCCCGACGACGGCGCTCATACCGAGCGGAGCGTGCTCGATGTCGGGATGCTCCTTGAGGTATGCCAGAAGGTCCAGGCGGAACTCGTTGAGCCCCAGGTCCATTATGCTGATGCCCGAATCCATATCCTCTAAATCCACCACCTCTTCCTGGAGGCGCCTCAGCTGGTTGCGGCGGTATTCGAGGTCTCCCTTCTCATCTGCGGACAGCAGGTTGTCATCGCCTGTGGAGGTGAGTACGGTGGCCTTCATACGGCTCTCCACGCGGCCTTTCAGCTTGATGTAGTCGTCGAGTTCGATGTCCGGCCAGTAGTTCACAAGCTGTATGACCTTGTTCCTGGAGCCTATGCGGTCGATGCGGCCGAAACGCTGTATTATGCGCACCGGGTTCCAGTGTATGTCGTAGTTGACCAGGTAGTCGCAGTCCTGGAGATTCTGCCCCTCCGATATGCAGTCGGTGGCGATGAGCACGTCGATGTCCTCCCCGGCGTCCGGGAATATCGCAGCCCTGTCCTTGGAGAGCGGAGAGAAGTATGTAAGGATGTTGTTGAAACTGAGCGGAAACTTCTTTATCGTGCATCTGCCCTCAGTGGAGCCGGTGACGAGGGCCACGTTAAGCCCGCAGCTCTCTTTTATCCTCTCCGCCAGATGGTCATAGAGGTAATTCGCGGTATCCGCGAACGCCGTGAAGATGAGCGCCTTCCTGTTGCTGCCGTTTATAGGGTGGGCGAACTTCTCCCGGAGGTCGGAGACAAGGGTCATCAGCTTGCTGTCGTGCTCCGGAGTGATGTCCTCCAGCATATAGAGCAGCAGGTCGAACTTCTCAAGGTCGGAGAGCAGATCCCGTTTCCAGCTCGTGGTGTCCATATCCGACAGCCGGATTCCGGTCTTTGCGGATGCGAGGGAAGCGTCCTCCTCGTCCCATTCCTCGTTCTCATCCACAAACGCCTTCACCTCCGCGGATTCCGAACCGTGGTTCTGCTCGTAAGCGTCGATCCGTCCTACGGTCTCTCTGATGTAGGCGTCTATGCGCGTGAGAGTGAGGCGGAAGGCGTGGACGGAACTTTCGAGGCGCTTGAGGAGGTTAGTCGCCATCAGCTTGCGAAGACCCTTCTCGCGGCCGTCTATCGATATGCTCCCGGGGCCTTCGTAGTCGATCTCATAGTCGGCCTTGGCGCTCTCGAACACATAGAGCGACGGAGTGTAGATCGAAAGGTTCAGAGTGTCAAGCATTCCCGCAATGTCCTTGAAGTTTATCGCGCTGTCAAGGTCAGTCAGCTTCGGGCGGCGCGAGATGGGGGCGAGCCTTGTCGGGAAGTCCCCGATGTCGCGGGTGTCGTAGTATTTCGTGATGTGGCTGCGGCTCCGCGCAATGGTGACGGCGTCCAGAAGCTGGAAGAAGTCGAAGCTGAGGCCGTCGAGCAGCCTTGCGGTGGTGCGCTCGGCAGGGTCAAGCCGTGTCCATCTGTTATATGCGGTCTGCGCGTTGCGGAAAATCTCGTCCACGCTTTTCCCGAGACCCAGCGAGCTGTCGAAGTCCTCCGAACGGCCTTCGTAAGAGAGCTGGAGCTGATTCCGGAGATCGTTGAAGCGGTTGTTCACCGGAGTGGCGCTGAGCATCAGGACCTTGGTCTTCACGCCCTGTCGGATGACCCTTTTCATCAGGCGCTCGTAGCGGTTCTCCTTGCGCCTGTTGTCCTCGGGGTCCGTCCGGTCCTCGTCGAGGTTCCCGCCGTTGCGGAAGTTATGGCTCTCGTCTATGACTATGAGGTCATAGTTGCCCCAGTTTATCTGCCGCAGGTCGAGTCCGTTGCTCTGTCCCCTGTCGCGGCTCAGGTCGGAGTGGAACAGTATATCGTAGCGCAGGCGGTCAGCCGCGACGGGGTTGTTCTTGTAGTTGGCCCTGAAGGTCTGCCAGTTGTCGTTGAGTTTCTTCGGGCATAGCACGAGGACGCTGCGGTTGCGGGACTCATAGTATTTGATGACCGCAAGGGCCGTGAAAGTCTTTCCGAGGCCGACGCTGTCGGCGAGGATGCAGCCGTTGTATTTCTCAAGCTTGTTTATGATGGCGAGGGCCGCATCTTTCTGGAAATTATACAGTTTGTTCCAGATGACACTCTGCTTGAACCCCGTCCTCTCGTTCGGGAGCACATCCTCGGAGATGTCTTCAAGAAATTCGTGGAAGATATTGTACAGGGCGATGAAGTAGATGTACTCCGGAGCGTTTTCCTGATACACGGTTTCGATGTATTCCAGCACCCGGCCCGTGACGTCGGAGAAGCGTTCCTCATTCTCCCACTGCTCGTCGAATATCTTCAGATATGCTTGCGCGGCGGGAGACGGCAGGACATTGACCATCGTGTAGATTTCATTGCCCCGCTCGCAGCCCAGCTGCGTGGCGGTGAAGTCCGTGAAGGGGAGATAGGCGTGCTGCGTGTCATCCTCGATGTGCAGGAAGCCTCCCATAGCGCTTTGCGAGGAGTTGCTCTTGAAGCGGGCCTTCCTGCGTATCCAGTCCGCGCATTCTCTGGCTATAGCCTTCTGGGAGAGCTGGTTGCGCAGGCGGATTTCGAACTCGGTGCCGTAGAGGTCGCGTTCGCGCCTGAGTTTGGGAATGTAGTATTCACGCTTTTCCTTCTCTCCGCCGTCCCGGACAAAAGTCGGCGAGGTGAAGATGAAGCGAAGTTCCTCCACATTGTCGAGTTCCTTCTTCAAGGCTTCGAAAGCGTAGATGGAGAATGACGCGGCGGCGATGGCTACGCGGCTGCGGTCTGACAGCCTGCCTTTCAGGTCATCGACAACCAGTTCTCGTATATTGTCTATCTGCTTCGGCAATTCCATAGGGACTTTCTATATGGCATCCGTTAACGCTTCATCTTCTCCGCCAGCTCCGGGTTCATCTCCAGAATCTTCTCCAGAGCCCCGGACACCTCCGGGTCGGACTTCGGGACGGAGTCCAGCAGGCTGCGTATCATCTCCGCGTAGGACACCGTCCTGCCACAGGACATCGAGAACGCCATCTTCCAGACCTTTAGTTCCTCGATGAGAGACTCGGGTATATTCAGGGCTCCGTACTTGATGTTGACTGCCATATGTTATGTGATTTTTGCTTTCTTCCCCAAATATATTAATTCCATTATAAACCGCAAAAAATATCTGGACAAATTGAAGATCACCTGTTTTCTGCGACGGATTACAGGCGGCGGACCGGCTTGTTCCGCCGGCCGCTCTTCGAGTCCTTGATGTAGAGGTCGAGGTCGGTGAACTTCTCGATGCGCCACACAAGGGATGGAGAGACGGTATTATTATGTTATTACATATCCTCAAGAGAAAGGCATCCGGAGATGACCTCCTGCCTGCCGAAAGCGCTTTCGCTCAGGTTCGCCGTCTTCCGGGCCATCAACGCCGGAGAATACTTCTTCCTGTTCCTCTTGACCTCGTAGGCGTGAACCTTCCCGTCAAGGGAGACGGCTACTATGTCTATCTCGTTCTCCTGCGCTGTGTCGGAGCTGCCCCGTTTCATATGCCACCAGCCGCCTAACTCGATGTACTTCTGCGACTCCATCATCTTCTGGCGGAACCACCTCTCCAGAATCCTTCCGGAATATGTCGCGTAGTCGTTCCTGATAATTGCGGCGAGCGCAGAATAGTTCTTAATCTCTATCAGCGAGCGGTTGCGGTCGAAATATCTGAACCAGAAGCGCAGGAACACATCGTTTATCTCGTAGCGCACGGCCTTCGAGGTCTCCGATGACCTTATCGGCCGCTTTTTGCTTATGAGCCCGTAGTCCTCCTCCAGAGTCTTCATCTGCCCACCGAGGCTTTTCTCTCCGAGCAAACCCTCTATCTGCGGCAGGCATACCTCGCCCGAGGCGATAATCCCCAGAATCGAGAAATATGTCCCGTAGTTCTTTCCGAACTCCTGTATCAGCATATTCTTACCCTCCTCGATGAACTGCGAGTCCGGACGTGTCATATATGCGACCATGCTCTCCATATCCGTGCATCCGTTGTCGAGGAGAAGTTCTACATACTTCGGGACTCCGCCGGTGAAGCAGTAGAGCGCCAGCAGGTCGTCGTTTGTGTAGCCTGGCTTGTGGTCCGCGAGAATCTCCTTCATCACGTCCGTGCGGAACGGCTCCAAGGTGATGCTGAGGTCTGCGCGACCGAACAGTGGCTGCTTCTCGTCCTTGAATATCTTCTCCATCAGCGTGAACACCGAGCCGCTGACCACGAGGTTTACATTGGAACCGCGTCTCTCGCGGTCCCACACATCCTGGATGTCCGAATAGATGGACGGATTGACGTAGAGGAAATCCTGGAACTCGTCGATGAAGAGATTGAACCGGCGGTGCTTCCCGATGCTGAGCAGCAGGGCGAATATGTCCTTGAAATGGTATATCCCCTGCGGGACGAACTCTCCGAGAGATTCTCTGATAGCCGCAGAGTACTCCGCGCAGAGGTCCGCCTCGGCTTTCTTCGAGACGAAGAGATAGACCGAGTCCGTGTCCTCCATAGCGAGTCCTCCGAGAGAGGTTTTTCCGATCCTTCTGCGCCCCTTGAGCACAGTCATCTTCGAGAACTCCTCGAAAGAGCGCTTCCGGATGTCCCTGAGCAGTCCCAGTTCGTATGTCCTGTCGTAGTATTTCATAACCTTTTTGTTTATAAAATTTATGGTCGTAAACTTTACCGCCATAAGCTTTGCAAATATATGCATTATTCTACAACCTGCAAAACAATCAGTTCAAACCACATAGTTCCTGCCCATCTCCAGAAGCGAGTATTTATCAGATATTTTGCAAGTCTTTGCCGGACTGCCGGAATTTTGCAGTAAGGTGTGTTCCTTTGTAGCGTTAATCAGATGCCTGCTGAGTAAAAAAAGCAGAATTCTCTATATATTTGCATTGCGTAAATATTCACAATCTACTGCGTAAAATGTAAAACGATGTACAAAAGAGCAGAATACCAAATAATTAAGAGCCGTCTTGAAGAGCCGAGAAAGTTCATTCAAGTCGTGATGGGTGCCAGACAGATAGGTAAATCTACCGTAGTAAAGCAGGTTCTGAAAGACCTGGACTCGCCGTATCAGTTGTACTCGGCAGACAATGTCCCGGCCTCAAACACGGCTTGGATTTCAGACTGCTGGGAGGCGGTACGCAGCCTTAAAAGGAATAATAACTGGGAATGCGCCATCCTTGTAATCGATGAGATTCAGAAAATCTCTAACTGGAGCGAGGCTGTAAAGAAGGAATGGGACAGCGACTCGTTCAACGATCGGAACATAAAGGTGTTGCTTCTTGGAAGCAGTCGTGTAATGCTGGAAAAAGGCCTTTCCGAATCATTGGCCGGACGCTTCGAGGAGATAAGGATGAGCCATTGGAGCTATGCGGAAATGCGTGACTGCTTCGGCTGGTCTCTTGACCGGTACATATTTTATGGAGGATACCCGGGTGCTGCATCTCTGATAGATGACGAAGACCGCTTCCAGCAATACATCCAGTCGGCAATCATAGATGCAACAATAAACAAGGATATCCTGATGGACACTCCTATCGGAAAACCGACTCTACTTCGTCAGACATTTGAACTTGGGGCGGCCTATTCCGGAGAACTTCTGTCATTGAACAAGATGCTCGGATCATTGCAGGATGCCGGAAACACATCGACACTTTCCGGATACCTGAATCTTCTGGCGGAAAGCGGTCTGCTGTGCGGTCTTCAGAAATATAGCGCAGATATGGCAAGACGAAGAGCCAGCATCCCGAAACTTCAAGTCTATAACAATGCCTTGAAGATGGTTTACAGCACATTGACATTTAATCAGGCCATCCTCGACAGAATGTCGTGGGGACGCACTTTTGAGTCAGGAATCGGAGCCTATCTTGTCAGCCGGGCATTCATCCATCGCTTCGACGTGTTCTATTGGCGCGAGCGCAATGACGAGGTGGATTTCATACTTCGCAAGAAGAATTCATTGGT
>JAUMVX010000052.1 GCA_030529945.1 Bacteroidia bacterium
CCCTTACCGGCCCGCTTTTGCCGTCATTGCCGGCCCCGACCGGCAATCCCGCTCCGACATTGCCCGGAACGGGCTACAAAAAGTATGAATGCTTCAACCAATAGGCGAAAAGCGGATCCTGGAATGTCACCTTGCCGTTCCTGTTGTCGAGGATTTCGCGTGCGGTCAGGGTCTTGAGAGACCTTGAGGCCGATGTCGCGGAACTGATGTGGTACTTGTGCAATGTCTCAGCGTTGCTGACAGCCTTTTCTCCGGCGACGACGGCATTGAGGTAACATAGCTGCTGGAAAGTGAGAGTCTCCGTCAGATTGGTGAAGAGCAGACTCAGTTGTTCCACAAGTGATATGTGCGCCTGATTGACCGTCTCTACGGTGCACTCTTCCCGCGTGCTGCGAAGCCAGGAAAGTTGCGCAAGCTGCTGGACATAATATGGATGGTTGTCCGCAAGGAGGACGATGCGGCGCGCGGCATCATCTGAGACCGACTTGCCCGTGGAAGAGAAACGCTCTTTAATGAAGGCAACAAGATGCTCCGTGTCAATCTTGTCGAGGAAAAGAATGTCTCCGAACTTATATAACGGCATAGATGAATCGGTAAACACTTCAAGCATCATATGTCTCTTGCTGCCGTACAGGCAATAGCCGGTTTTATGGTGCCGCTGCCAGTGCGCCCGGAGCCTGCGCTGGAAGAAAAGCGGGTCATCGAACTCTGTAATGTTCTGGAATTCGTCTATGCAGACCATTACCTTGATGTCCTTTTCCTGCGCGATGCGTTCCGGGAGATCAAGAATCTCGTCCGGGTCTCTTTTGACATCCTCCCAGTCGAAATCCAGAGAAATCTCATTTGACGGGTCAGTTCCGATGGTGATTCTGGGCATCAGACGGGAGAAGAATTTCCTCACGGTCTCTACGGCTTCGTCCCACTTGCCTGAAGTCCCCTTGATGATGCTCCGGGCGAACGCATTATAAAACTGCTCTTCTGTCTTGACATTGAAGAGGTCGACCGTGCAGATTCTGAGTCTGGTGTCCTGCTCTGCGGCGATTGTGGCCGCACGATGCACAAGTGAACTCTTGCCCCAGCGTCTCGGAGATATGATGATGGTATTTATCAGTGATTCGAAGTTGCTTGAGAGCCGCGCCGCCTCCTGCTCCCTGTCGGTAAAGTTTTCATCCGTGGCTATCTTGCCGAAAATAAAAGGTGCTTCCATAAGATTCCCTGTTTGTTCTCCGGCAAAATTAGTAACATTTTTTGTATTTACAAAAAATGTAAATACTTTATATGTACAGAAAACTCGCTCCGCCCGGCAATCTTTTTTCACGATGCTTATGCCGCCGTATGCCGCTGAGTATTGCGCCGTTGGGGGCTTGACGAGGGTGGGGAGAGGGGAGAATTAGCTGCGAAGATTATGGAAATGACCTTAAATGACCGCGAAAAGTTTCGTTTCTTCGGATAATTATTCATATATTTGCCCTCCGGTGGTAGTTCTTTTCGGGAACGTCCACCGGATAGTAAGCCTGAACCACTCTGGAGTTTTCTATGAGAAGAGATTTTGGCGCGAGCCGCAGCAAATGCGGGGAGCACTAAAATCGGTTAAATACCTACGGGGGGGGGGTAACTGCTTGGTTATCAACTTGTTGTAATATCCGGGCAGGACTAGAAGATATAGCTATTGGTCAACTGTGATGCTTTCTGAAGGTGTGGACATCTGTCAGAACGAGGCTGCGGCCCCGGACGGAGAGCGAGGACTGGAACAGTCCTCCGGTCAGCCGCAGGGTCGTGACGAAAGCGGGAATGCGCTCCCGGCGGCCGCGGTCACAACAGAAGTAAATCAGATGTCAGCAGGCAAGCACGCCGCGGAATCTGAGCTCGAAGCCGCCTCGGCCACATCGCTTTCCGCTGCTCCGTCAGTCCCGATTCTGTCACCGAAGGAATGGTTCGTGATGCGGGACCTGAAAAGGGCGAACGCGAAGCTGCCGGCATACAAGCAGTTCATAGAGGCCGGAATAGAGGTCTTCACCCCAATGCACACAGTCCTCAAGACCATAAAGGGCAAGCAGAAGAAAGTGACGCAGCCCTTCATAAGGGACTTGCTCTTCGTGCACGACAGCCGGACGGTCATCGATCCGATAGTCGAACTGACTCCCACTCTCCAGTATCGTTTCGAACGCGGGAAAGGTTATATGGTGCCTATGACGGTGCGCGACGAGGATATGAAGAAATTCCTCCTCGCCGTCAGCTCGACGAGGTCCGCCGTATATATGCTTCCCGAGGAGATGAATCCCAAGATGATAGGGCGCACCATCCGCATCGCCGGAGGCCCGCTCGAAGGCTGCACCGGCAAACTCGTGTCCATAAAAGGGTCCAGGGCCAAGCGTCTGCTCGTCGAAATCCCCGGCATCCTCGCCGCCTGCGTGGAAGTCGAAGCCCGCTACGTGGAGATTCTTTAGCGTCGTACCGTCATGCCCGACGTGATCGGGCATCTCGTGTCGCGAAGGGATTGCCGGTCGAGCCGGCAATGACGAGAGATTCCCGGTCAAGCCGGGAATGACGGATCTGCGTTATGCCCGACCTGCGCTCCGTCATGCCCGACGTGCTCGGGCATCTCCGGCCCCAAAAGCCCCCCAATTCTAAATCATTACCTATGAGAAGTCTAAGAGAAATCGTCGACTGGTATTTTTCCAAACGGACATTTCCGTATTGGTGCATACTGGCGCTGGATCTCATCATCCTGCTCTTCACCAGTGTATTCATTTATTGGTGCTTCTACCACGGGACAGCGCTTGTGGCCAATTTCTGGCCCCTGATGCGCTTTCTCGCGCTATGCGCTGTAATCCACCTGGTATTCTTCGCCATCTTCCGCACCTACTCCGGCATCATCCGCTATTCCTCATTCTCAGACCTCGTCCACATAGCCTACGCTATGCTCTGCAGCGCCATCGCAGTGACCGCCCTGCACTATCTGACGAACAATTGCCCTCCTCACATATTCGCCCACATCACCGGCCGCTGCATCGTCACGACCGAAGCCATAGCCACCTGCCTGATGTGGACCCTGCGCATCGTGATACGCAGAATCTACGACGTTTACTTCCGCACCGCCGGAGCGATGAACGTCTTCGTTTACGGCATCCGCGCCGGCGGCATCAGTCTTGCCAAAGCCATACGCGGCGAAAAGCCTATGCGCTACTGCCTCTGCGGCTTCATCTCCCACGACCCGAGCCTCTGCGCGAACGGCACCCGCCTGATGGGAATGCCCATCTACGAGTCCGACCCGAAGCTCCCGTCCATCCTCAAGCGCAAGAACATAGGAGCGGTGCTCATAGCCCCGGGGCGGATTGAACGTCTGCGAGCAGACGTTCAATTGCAGAACTACATTCTCAGCGCGGGCGTGCAGATTCTCGTCACGAACGACGTGGTGGACCCCGCGACGCCGAATCTGGTCGAGACGCTCCGCGAGGTGCGCGTTGAGGACTTCCTGCCGCGCGACGAGATTTCCGTCGATATGGACTCCGTGCGCGAGGCTCTCAGGGGCCGGCGCGTGCTCATCACAGGCAGCGCCGGAAGCATCGGAAGCGAGATTGTCCGCCAGGTGGCGGCTGCGGAACCTGCGGCGATGATGCTCATCGACTCCGCCGAGACTCCGCAGCACGACATACGTCTGATGATGGAGAAGGACTTCGGAGGCATCCCTTGCGAGACGGTCGTCACCTCGATAACGAACGCCGCACGCATTGACCGCATATTCAGCGACTTCCGCCCGGAGTACGTCTTCCACGCGGCCGCGTACAAGCACGTTCCGATGATGGAGGACAATCCTTGCGAGAGCATTGAGAACAATGTTTACGGCACGAAGGTGCTCGCGGACGCTTCGCTGCGCCACGGCGTGTCGCGTTTCGTGATGGTGTCCACGGACAAGGCGGTGAATCCTACCAATGTTATGGGTTGCAGCAAGCGTATCTGCGAGATCTACGTGCAGAGCCTCGACAAGGCCGAGCAATGCGGTGAGGTCGAGGGGCATACGGAGTTCATAACCACGCGCTTCGGCAATGTGCTGGGGTCGAACGGCTCCGTGATTCCGCTCTTTCGCGAGCAGATCAGGCACGGCGGCCCGGTGACGGTCACCGACCCGAATATCATACGCTTCTTTATGCTCATCCCCGAGGCGTGCAATCTGGTTCTCGAGGCCGGGACGAAGGGGAGCGGGGGCGAGATTTTCGTTTTCGATATGGGTAAGCCGGTGCGCATCGCCGACCTCGCGAAGCAGATGATCGAGCTCAGCGGCGCGAAGGGGGTCGAGATTAAATATACGGGGCTGCGCGACGGGGAGAAACTCTACGAGGAGGTGCTGAACGAGAAGGAGTTCACCAAGCCGTCGTTCCACGAGAAGATCCGCATCGCCTCGACCCGCGAGTACGAGTGGGGGGCGGTCGCGGAGGCTGTGGACGAGCTGATCGCCACTGCACGCAGCTTCGACGAGATGGCGACCGTCGCCGCGATGAAGCACCTCGTGCCGGAGTTCAAGTCGAACCACTCGAAGTTCGAGGCGCTGGACAGGTGACGGGATTGCCGGTCGCTGCCGGCAATGACGAAGAAAGGCAGCCGGCAATGACAGAGGATTCCCGGTCAAGCCGGGAATGACGTTTAGAAAGATTGGCCGCAAGGCCGCAAAAAAATAATAGCAATATGCGGGAATTCAAGGATATACGGATTGCTGTCGCCGGCACGGGCTACGTGGGGCTCAGCATCGCCACGCTGCTCGCGCAGCACCACAAAGTCACGGCGGTCGATGTGCTTCCGGAGAAGGTCGAGAAGCTGAATAGGCGCATTTCGCCCGTGCAGGACGAGTACATCGAGAAGTACCTGCGGGGCGAGTTCGGCGACTTCGACAAGACCGGCGTGCGCAGCGAGCTGCATCTGCAAGCGACACTTGACGGCGCCGCGGCTTATGCCGACGCCGACTACGTCGTCATCGCCGCGCCGACCAATTACGACCCCCAGAAGAACTACTTCGACACGCATTGCATCGAAGATGTCATAGACCTCGTGATAAGCGTGAACCCGGACGCGGTGATGGTCATAAAGTCCACTATTCCCGTAGGTTACACCCGGAGCCTCTATGTCCGCTATGCGCTGAAGTTCCTCACGGACCCCGCGCTTCGCGGCAAGAAGCTGAATCTGCTCTTCTCGCCGGAGTTCCTGCGCGAGAGCAAGGCGCTCTACGACAACCTCTACCCTTCGCGCATCATTGTCGGGTACCCGGAGATTCTGCCGTCCGAGCGCAATGCGAAATGGGACGAGGAGAACGCCGCGATAGCCTCCATCGGGAACCCTTCCGCGAAGGAGTTCGCGCGCACTTTCGCCGCGCTGCTGCAGGAAGGTGCGCTGAAGAGCGACGTGGAGACCCTCTTTATGGGGATGAAGGAGGCTGAGGCGGTGAAACTCTTCGCGAACACCTATCTGGCGCTGCGCGTGAGCTTCTTCAACGAGCTGGACACTTACGCCGAGGTCAAGGGACTTGACACGCAGTCTATAATAAAAGGAGTCTGCCTCGACCCGCGCATCGGCACGCATTATAACAACCCGTCCTTCGGATACGGCGGATATTGTCTGCCTAAGGATACGAAGCAGCTGCTCGCGAACTACGCCGACGTGCCGGAGAACCTCATCGGAGCCATCGTCGAGAGCAACCGCACCCGCAAGGACTATATCGCGGACGCCGTGCTGCGCAAGGCGGGCTATTATTCCGAGAACGGACAATGGGATGCCGGCAAGGAGCATTCGTGCGTCATCGGCGTATTCCGCCTCACGATGAAGTCGAACTCCGACAATTTCCGGCAGTCCGCCATCCAGGGCATTATGAAGCGCATCAAGGCGAAGGGCGCCGAGGTGATTATATATGAACCGACCCTCGAAGACGGCACCACCTTCTTCGGGAGCCGCGTCGTGAACGACCTTTCCGCCTTCAAGTCCCAGTCTCAGGCCATCATCGCCAACCGCTTCGACGCCTGCCTGGACGACGTCGCCGACAAGGTCTACACGAGGGACATCTTCCGGAGGGATTAGAGGGGGAGGCATTGCATTTGGAAATCTCACCTGAACCGACTACCTTTGAGACAGATGAATGAACAGACAGCTATGCGTTCCATAAAAACATACCGTTTAACCTCCGACAAAGAGCCTTCAGACACTTTCCTACGGATTCTGATGTCTCAAGTCGGAGATGATGCCAGACTCAGCAGCCAAAGAGCCAGGAACGAACTGGCTCGCCGGATGAAGGAAACGATTCGAATTTGTGCGGAAAGGTAGGACTATGCCGGAAAGAAACCCCGTACTGTGTGTCGTGGCCGGACCTAACGGATCCGGCAAGACATCGACGAAAACGTCTTCACGAAAGTCGTCCGCATCATCCGGAGTTACGTCGGTGTGGTGAACAAGATGGTCTGGCGGAAAGAGATGTAATAATAAATACCCCGATAAGTTATCTGCATATTGAGAAGTATCTATACTTTTGTGAAAAGTTTTAAGTATGGAGAGAATTAGAAGAGGGGATTATATGCTGCAGGTGCGCAGTCTGCTGGGCAAGGGAGAGGCCGTGGTGCTGACAGGGCATCGACGGCCCAGAAGTTTTTAAAGGAGCGATTTTAAGATAACTGTCATTTGGGAATAACGGAAGGATTCCGTAATTTTGAGGTCGAGAAAAACAGAAAACTATGAATGACGACTCTCAAATTGTGCTTTATCAGCCAGATGAAACGCTCTCGCTCGAAGTGAGATTTGAACAGGAGACAGTATGGCTTAACCGACATCAGATAGCTCGACTCTTTGACCGTGATGTGAAGACTATTGGGAAACACATCAATAATGCTCTTCGCGAGGAGCTGGCTCAAGATGCATCTGGTATAAAAGAAGCAGTGAATTCCAATGGTTTAACTTCAGTTGTCGCAAAATTTGCGACAACTGCTGCTGACAGTAAGACCTACTTGGTAGAATACTATAATCTTGATGTTGTTCTTTCTGTCGGATATCGTGTAAAGTCAAGTCGAGGCATCCAGTTTCGCAGATGGGCAAATATGGTTCTTCACGACCATCTTCTCAAAGGCTATTCGGTCAATCGTCATCTTGTAGCCTTGCAGGAAAATATGGACAAGCGTATGACCCGAATCGAGGATATTCAGACCAGACAGCAACAGCAGCTTGATTTCTTCATCCGCAGTTCCACTCCTCCTGCAGAGATGGTGTTCTTCGAGGGAGACTTCTACACTGCCCGTGTAGCGTTGGAGAATCTTGTCCGTACAGCCACCCGTAGGGCAGTCGTTATAGACGGCTATGTGTCCGCCTTGACGCTTGACATCTTAGATGTCCGTGGAAGAGGTGTTGAGGCAATAATTTATACTTCCGGTGTCGGTTCGGGCATGCGGCGGCTGATGAGCGAACACGACCGTTTGTTCCCTGACACTCACGTTGACATATGCAAATGGCGCAATGAATCTCACGACCGCTGGCTCGTTATCGATGACAGACTCTACCACTGCGGACACTCCCTCGATGCTAACTGCGGCCATAAAATCTCGGCGATTACTCTGATGGGAACATCGCCGGAAGCGATACTCTCTCAAGTTGAATAGCGGAGAATCCGGAATACGGTAGTGATTATTATGGAAAGAGCAGAACTCAAGGCATTCCGTAAGGAAATGATATCCCGGATGGAACAGCGACTGGCTAAAAACCGGACTCCCGAGGATGATATCTTCTACTGCTAATTACTGAAAGACAGACAATGGCCGGCAATCATACCTTTCCGGGCAGATTATTACGGCTGATTGGAAAAATCAGTCGTACCTTAGCGAATGAAACAAGAGTGCTGAAATGAAGGTATTTGCGACATACAAGCAGGAACGTAAGCGTCCACTTCTCCGCCTTGGCTATTGAAGGTTATCCACCATCTTTGCCGAAAAAACGAAAGGCAAAATGGAAGAAACTTACGAAATCTCACGAAACCGCCCAGTGAGAATCAATGGGTTGGAGAGTTGGACGCTTACGGTGTAGAGGTTCCTCGGCGGCTTTTTTGAGGACGCGGTGACAGACGGAGTGAAGCATCTTGCCAATCTGAATCTGTGGTTCGTGCAACAGAGATATTAACATATTCGTATATGCGTAGTACACTTTATTGTTACGAGACATACAAACGTATCTTGGACTTGGAGGAGCGGCGTGGCAATCTGAGGAAGGACACTTTCTCAGACGAAGTCCAGCAGCTTTCCTCCGAGCTGGGAGAACTGAGTCGTAAGGTGAAGTGTGCCCGCAAGGAAGAACGCGAATCCCTGAAGGAAGAGTTAGAGGAGAAAAAGCGGGAATATGTGGAGCGTCGTGAGGCTGAAATACGACAAATAGCCGAGTACATTCAGAAGCAGGGTGCGAAGTTGATTGAACTTCGTGAGGTCAATGCCAAAGGCAAGACCGGCTATACTGCCGCCAATGTTGAGACTCTACTTTTGAGCAAGGTGCTGATGCTGGAGCTGAAGCGAAGCTATAAGCAGATTCCTGCCAACCGCAATGCCATCGTGGAGGAACTGCGTGCGCTGCTCGATAATCCGATGCCCAAGACCGTCATCCGTGCCGACATTCACCATTTCTTTGAGAGCATCCCGCAGGCGCGTCTGATAGAGAAGATCCTGAAGGACTCCTATCTGACCCCGTTCAGTCTGAAATGCCTCAAGACTTTCTTCTACCGCTACAATGAATTATGCGTTGCTACAGAGGGAGAAGAGGCAGGCATCCCTCGCGGCTTCTGCTTCTCTTCCTATTTGGCAGAGATATATATGATGGGCTTCGACCGCCTTATAAGTCAATTGGAAGGAGTCTATTTTTACAAACGGTATGTAGATGATATCATCCTCATTGCCTGTCCCACGAAGCAGGCAAAGGAAATCTATTGGCAGCAGTTCGAAAAAGAAGTGTCCACTTTAGGACTTACACTCAACAATGACGAAGCAAAGAGTTTTTGTGCAGAACTTACCCCTGCAGTAGTCGCACCTCTTACGATAAATTATCTCGGCTATCAGTTTCGCTATCAGGGTGGGCATTTGGACGTGCTCATCACCGAGCATAAGTTCAACCGCTACAAGACCTGCGTCCGCCTTGCTTTTGAGAAATACAAGGAGATAGGTCATCACACCTCGCGCCATCAGTTGCCAAAGGTCAAGAAGCAGGATGCTACATTGCAGTTTATGCATCGTCTGAGTGCCCTCACCGGCAACGGCCATCTTAATGGCCGAAAGAATTATGTCCAAGTGGGTATCTACTACTCCAACAAATACCTAACCACGCTGGAACAGTTCGAGGAGTTGGACAAGTACATAAAGTCCTGCCTTATGAACGCCCCATCTTCTTCACGAATCGCTTCTTCGTGCGGTTCATGAAGAACTATGGCATAGAGTGCCGTGACGGGCGGCTCATGGCTACCAAGAATCAGTGTCCCGGCCTTGATGCAATGCTCGCCCTCCTTGGCGGTGCCGAGGGTGCGAGGCGTCCCGCTTTCCAGTATAGCATAGCCAAGGGCAGCACCGAGCAGGGACGCAGGCTTACCGTGATACACCCCTACCATCAGGTGGCCATGGTGGAGTTCTACGACCGCTATAAGACAGTTCTTGTCGATTACTGCCAGCGCAGTCGCTACTCCATCCGTTTCCCCTACAAGGTGGCTATGGTGCAGAAGAAACCGAAGGGCTTCCCTAAGTACTTGTCCGACGAATCAAAGCCCACGCACCCGGAAGAGAGTATCAAGCATTTCTTCGCCTACAAGCACTACCACAACATCAATGAGTTCTACGATGACTATCGCTACCTGCGCGCCGAGAGACGTTTTGTCTTGATGGAGAAGACCGACTTGGAACACTGTTTCGACAGCATCCACTCCGAACAGCTTTCCGAGGCTATGTTTGGCTGTGCTATGGTCGATGCCGTGGACACCATGCCCTACCAATTCTGGCAGTTGAACCAAAGCTACGAGAACCATCTTGAGACCGGCGAGCCGGGGACTGGCATTGTTATTGGTCCGGAGTTCTCGCGCCTCTATGCCGAAATAATCATGCAGCGTGTGGATGTCGATTGTGAAGTGACTTTAGAGAACGAGGGAATCAAGTTGAATCGCGACTATGTGTTCTACCGCTATGTGGATGACGGTTTCCTATTTTGCAATACAGAAGATGTCAAGAAGCGTTTCAACACAGTCTATGAAGCCTGTCTTGCCAAGTATGGACTGAAGCGGGGAGGAGAAGATAAGCATATCTCTTTCGAACGCCGTCCCTTTTTAGAGAGCATCACGGCAGGTAAGCTTGCATTGAAGCAACTCATCGAC
Source organism: Bacteroidia bacterium (assembly GCA_030529945.1). Taxonomy (GTDB): domain Bacteria; phylum Bacteroidota; class Bacteroidia; order Bacteroidales; family UBA932; genus Cryptobacteroides. The sequence goes on from JAUMVX010000052.1 coordinate 10,358, forward strand.
GAGCGGTTCGAGAACCGCTTGGAGACCTTCCGTGGTTTTGTCAAGGTTCAGAGTGGGCGTTACGACACCCCCACATCCTTGGACTACAAGACCTTTATCCAGAGATTCAGAGCCATAATGCAGACCTATGGGTTGAAATACAAGGAGGTACTTTCGTATGCCCTTGGCGTGATGGACAATCGTCTTGGCAAATTGTTGCACGACTTCAACGACCTTTACAAACAGTATTGCCAAGCCGAGTATATGGGGGATATCAGCGAGCAGGGCTTGCATATCAAGCAGCAGTACGAGCGCGAATTTCTGTCGTTCCTTGACAATCTCGTTGAGGTGTTGTTCTACTTCTTCAGCTGCGACTCACGCATGAGCACCAGCATCAAGGTGGTGGCAATCATCAACCGCCTTCAGTTGTTTGTGCGTGGTCTGTATCGTTTTGATAACGGTGACTTGTCTGCCAAGTTCGCCCAGCATCAAATAGATACCTTCGATGCGATGGTCACCGACCAGACCCAGAAACTTTTCGCCAGCGTAGGAAGTGCAACCGTGAGCCATATCGAGACCCTCAATTTCCTCGAACTGCAGAAGTGCATGTCCACCTCTGTCCAGCTCCACCCTCTTAAGGTGGAAGTACTGTACGAGTTGGTCAGCTACCAGCTAAACTTCTTTGTAGTGTTCCAGCTGTTTCATTTCATCAAGAATGATAATCGCTACGCGGTGTTGAAGCAGAAATTGACCGAATGGATAGTGCAGACTATAACCCCACTGTTCGAACAGGAGGCTGTCAGCGACACCGAGGCCGTACTTACCCTCTTCGAAGCCCTCTGCTGCCCCTGGGTGTCAAGGCAGACGAAAGAGCAGTTAGTGAGCTGTTTTAGACGTTTCGACGATGAAGAGAAACAGTCTCTGCTAACCTTCTCATCTAATCAGCGCGACCTCTTTGTTAAGTGGCGCGACTATAACATCCTTGAAGAGATGCAGCATATCAGCAACACCGAAGTATATTAACAAAATACATCCGATGCCCTTAGCTGTTACCACACACACAATCGGACAGCAGGGCTCAGTAAACCTGAACCCTGCAAAGAAAGGAGTTCGAAAGGGCGGCTCCTTTCCTTTTTAATCATCCAATAATGACACTACGGGAATTTTCACAATCTCTTAACGCCTTCTACGGGAAGGGAATCTGCAAGGAGGCAAAGGACTTGTCGTCCTTGTTATCCCTGGTGCAGGAGTATGTTTTGGAATCTTTCAAACAGATAGACGACTCGGAATTCTCTCGTTTTAGAGGCTATGGGGCGACTGGTGCCGACAAGAAGGCTGCTTTACTCGATGCGCTTGGTAATGAGATACAGAAGCTCAATCTCAATATCAAAGGTTGCTCAAATCCTAAGTTTGATTTCAACGCTTGGAGAGAACTTTACGAGTTTTTTTTGATGCCAAGGGCAATATTCGCGATGTCAAGATGGTATCTCAGCTAAAGGTCCGTACTGACTTCTATCGAATGCGCAGTGCCGAGGGCTACAAGGTGTATAATCGTGAGGGTATTTTCCAGATAGCCGGTGAAAACCGTCGCCTGACTTCCAAGCTACGCTTCAGCGACGATGGCCATCCCTGTCTCTACCTCGGAGCCTCGCTCTACATCGCCTGGGAGGAGGTTCGTCGTGCCTCGTTCTATACTGTCAATTTTGCACGTTTCAGGAACACCAAGGCTCTCAGCGTTCTCGACCTTACGATGCGCCCACGTTGCCGTTGCCTGACGGATTTCGTAATGTGCTACCTCTGTCTGCTCACCAGTGCCAAGGTCGAGGACGATGACAAGTACAAGTATCGCTACGAGGTGTCTGGTCTGCTGATGAAACTCTTGCAGAACAGCATTGCCCATAAGGGCAATGTCGATGGTATCAAGTACATATCCTCACGCCAGTTCGACGGCAGCGATATAGAGATGAAGGGGCGCACCATTATGGAGGCATACGTTTTTCCGCCCAAGGAGTCCTTAGATAACGGTGTGGACAAATGGCTGAATGATACTTTTGAGGTATCTGCGGTCAGGACAACCTTCATGTACAATATCCATCAGATAAACATCGTCAATCCGAAAAAAGCCTTGACCTGCAACTATCAGGACACGATGTTCTACGAGCTGGAGCAGCAGCTAAAGAAAGAGAAGATGGAGAAGGTGAAGTAGAGAAATAACGGTCTGCCTTTAAATAGTCAGCCCTTTTGAGGCATGCAATGCCTCACTGGCAGTGTATTGTAGTGAATGAAGGCTTTTTCGAATGAGGCAGAGCTAAAATAATGTACTGAATAATGATGTGCATGAAGATAAATGAATATAATCTCATACAACCGATTAGGGACATCAAAGATCCGGTAGTCGGAACAGAATGGGTAACACTGTTAGATAGTGTCGGATTTAAGGATGTTTATGACAACGGCTTACCTGATATAGGAAAGCCTAATGGTCAGCTGTATATTGCCATCGAAAAGTGAACAGTTTT
>JAUMVX010000053.1 GCA_030529945.1 Bacteroidia bacterium
TGCCGGTCACGCCGGCAATGACGGGCAGGGATTGCCGGTCAAGCCGGCAATGACGGAGGGTCAGTCGGTGCGGATGTCACGGACGCAGCGGTAGACGTAATTATATCCATTCTTATCAAGCGAAATATTATTACTATTATAGATGTAACCGTATTTATTGCCACCGTCTTTTCCGGAACCTCCGTACCCGACAACTCCCAGATCCCAATAGGTCCGGGACACCATAGGGGAGGAAAGGACATCGTAATACTTCAACATAGCCAATTCCACCTGGTTAGGTAACCTGTAGCCTTCAGGACAGTAGGGGTTGTCGTTTCCTGCGTTGATGGCAGTAGTTACGGCGTTGTTCACTGCCTGGAAAGTAGGGGAGCCGCTTGCGGTCGTAGCCTTGCTCGTAGGCAGGACTTCGAATCTTTTATATAGCCGGTTGATATCGGAGGTGTTCGAGTGGTAGTCGAGCTCGCGGGATGTGTAGTAGCGAAGCGCGGCGGCATTAAGATGCGTGGCGTTGAATGTCACCACCGCATTGTCGCCCGAACCCTCGGTACTCGTCTCGACATAGTCGTCAGGTTTGAAAGAGGTGTCGGTCAGATCAGATGAGCTCGGGGCCGACATTCCGAGATTTCTTACGCAGCGGACGCTGAATTTGTCCGGGCCGCCGTACTGGTAAGAACCGTCAATGTCGCCGGTGGAAATACCCTCTTCTCCCCAGACGACGATCGGTTGGTTATTAGAATCGTATTTCGTGCTGGAGATCACGTGCTGCCTCCATACATTTTTGTCATCGGATGCTATCTCTTCGGCGCTGCGGTAATAGACACGTGAGTGGTGATCGATCACGCCGCCGCCGACATAAAGCCCGATAAGCTGACGGATGGATGCGGTGTACCAGCGTATCTCTTCGGGGTCAATCTTACCGTTGCCGTCGTTGTCGCGGTTACGCGCCATACAGATGTAACGCAGAGCCTTGTAGCTTGACTGCATCTGAGGGACATCATTAGGAGTCTCGAAGTCCAGGTATGTTCCCCATTTGCTCGTCCCGCCGGTGTTTATCCCCCATTCCTTCACGGAATTATACATTCCGTTGAAAGAGTCGGTATTCTGGCCGGAGCCGTTATAGGTAGTGGAGCTGGTATTGTATGTGGTGACAATATCGGTGAACTCATCCACATACTCCAGTCCCCAGGCGGTCTGGAGCGACGTGTGGTCGAGATCCGTGTTATAGATGGTCTGGATGGCGTGCTGCTGGATGGTGATGACCGAGCCGGTGGCGCGAGACTCGAGGTCGGTGCTGACATTGGAGTCGCAGAGGATGTGCATCGAACGGTCAGGCTGGTTGACAAAGCTTTTCCAGAGCGTAGGAGAAGTGACGCCTGTCACCGGGTTCTTGTCATAGTAGAACTCATCGACGAATGCGGTGACGCGGATCTTGGCGTTCTCCCTGTCGTCCGGGGTTTCGAAGTCGCCGGTGTAAATCGAACCGGGGTTCTTCCAGTAGGTCTCCAGCAGAGCAGCCTGCTCCTTGATGTATTTCACGAGGCCGACGATGTTCATCAGACCATCGTTATGGTAGCCTGCCAGACCGTCCGTCCCGTCGCTTTCCGCATTGGTGGTAGCGTCACGCCAGGTGGACGAGTACTCGAAAGTCCTTGTCGGGTCCACGAATTTGCGCCGCTCCTCTTTGTAGCTGCCATCGTCATTGCACTTGTTGAGACGGAAGTGCACCCAGTCATAGTCGAGAGTGCCCGGGACGAGCGGATCGTCCGGAGCGGCGTCGCTGAACGGGGTCTTGACGCGCCAGGTAAGCTTGTCCGCAGTGCTGGTCAGACCCTCGAAGAAGTTCTTCGCGTGGAAAGTCATCGTCTTCGAATAGTAGTGCGCATCGCAGATGGCAATCTCCTCCTTGGCTATGGTCACTTCGCCGGTGGCTCCCGGCTGGTTCTCCGTATCGCTTCCGCCTGCGGTCTCCACCTCGATGCGGATGTTGTTCACGGAGTTCACCGTCACGGTGTAGGTGTAGGTGGTGTTGCGCTGCGTGTTGAAATCGCTCAAGGATGAGCCGTAGTCGTCAGTTCCCCAAGACGTGCCTTCGGTGAACTCCCAGTCGCCCAGATGTATGAGATACTGCACATCGCCTCCCAGAGTCTGTCCCGCGTCGTCATTGACGAGCGTCATATCCACCCTGCCGGTGACGAGGACATAGGTGGAGAAGTCATTGGCGTTGCTGAAGACGCGCATATCCCTGGTCACTTCTGCGCCCCGGGAGTTGACATAAGTGACGGTGACGGACTCGTTCTCACCGATATGGTAGCCGGAGGTCTGCTTCACCTGCCGGCTGCGGTCCTGGTAGGAGGCGATCGCCGTGTTTTTCGGAGTCAGGCGGTTCTCGAGCATATAGAACGAGAACCTTTTGGTGGTGTCCAGAGGGAACTCCTCGAAATTGACCCAGTCGGTGTCGAAATACTTGGGCGCGTAGCTGACATACTCGGGGGTCGAAGCGGTCGGAGGCACGTCACCGGAGTCGCTGTCGCGCTCAATGAGATAAGCGGTCGTCGGGACGTTCATAACCCTCCACTGCTTGGCGGTGAAGCTCGTGATCTTCTGCCCCCTCTCGTCCGCCCGCTTGCCTGCCTTGAAGATGAACTTTATCTTGGCGTCGAGCCTGCGGAGCATAAGGGGTCCGGGGGCGGTGCCGTCCTCCTTTGTGATCTTGCCGGAGGCGTCGATCTTGAGGCCGTCAAGCATCCCGGTCATCGGGAAGTAGCCGTTACGGTAGATAATCTCCTGGTTGAGATAGATGGTGAAATCTTTGAGCTCCTGCTCGTTGTTTATATTGTGGCTGAGAAGGTCGGATGAGACGCGCACCATATCCGCGTCGAGATTGGCCATAGCGTAGATTTTGTAGCCGTTGCCCGAAGTGCCTTTGATGCAGACTCCGCCTCGGGTGAGGGTCTCGCTGTTGCTGACCCACCAGCCTTCGCCGGAGAGAGAGGAGCTGGAGGTGACGCTCTGCAGGTCGTCGGTATCGAAGTAACGGCTGTAGAGCTTGTTGCCGTGCGAGTCGAAAAGGAACACGAAGAGGTTGAGCACGCGGTTCTCCGAAAGGCCGTCCAGAGTGGACCTGGTCGTGACCTCGACATTGGCCTGGGGAGCGAAGTCGAGCCGGGCCATCACTTCCACTCCCTCCGGGATGTCTCCGCCCGGAAGCGGGTCGCGCACACAGCAGGAGAGGGTGCAGAGGGTGAGAAGTGTCGTTATGCTGATGTAGAGTATCCTTTTCTTCATAATAATAATATGCATCGTGGAGTATCAGTCGAAAGTGGTCCGGTTGTCCTTGGTCCTCCAGGACTCGACCTGGAAGTCGAAGGTGCCGGTGACAGGGTTGTAGAATACGTTGACCACCACCTCCAAACGGTCATTGCGGCAGATGGATGTGAGCGGCTGCGCTATGCCGTAGCTGTCGGTGTAGGTGAGAGGGGTGGTGACATTTATCGCCTTTTCGGGGTCCGGGGAGAGTCCCCGGTATGTGTATTCCGTGGCTTCGCGAAGATACCAGCCCGTGTTAGTGGTAGAGCTCGTATTTCGGGAAGGGCTGGTGACTCCGATAACTCCGGAGTTATTGTAGAGGTAGGAGTAGTAAGTGCGGCTTACGGGTGTATAAGATGTATAAGTTTGGTAGAACTGCCTTCCCGTAGAGGTGTTGGTCTTGTTATAAGCAGGTGTATCGAACATTCCATATTTTGCACTACTGGTGCTTTCTAGCCAAACCTTAAAATACTTTCCCGTCCCGAAATTGTTGATAATAAGGTCGGATGAATGGTAACTGAACTGCCAGAGATAAGAGGTGACATCACTCTTGACGAAGAGTTCCTCATCGGACCCGACATCTTTGAGTGCAAGCCCGCTCCCGTCCGCATAGAGAAATTGTCTCGGTGAAGAGGCTGAGGCGAGAAAATACCAGCTCGAAGTGTTTATGTCCGTATTTGTCGCGTTTCCGGTGGCGTGATATCCCTTTTTATCTACCGAAGAAACGATGATGTCTTTATCGTAAAGGGCACCATTGAGCGAAAGCGAGATGGCATCCGCCGCGTTACAGCTTTCGAAAAGGTAGAAACTGAGGACTTTGGATTCGTCGGATGGCTCTATTCTAGTCATAGAGCTTGTGGAAGGAAACGCTCCATAAGTGGTGCTGGAAGGAGAGGAGTGGTCGTCTTGAGCAAAAATATAGCCGCTGCTCGGGTTACGGTCGCTCAGCCCCACCGAGGTGATATAGAGCGCCTTGTCGGCCGAGCGGTTCTTGACGGTGATGTTGACAAGGGCGCAGACCCTTACGATCTGCGCGCTTATACGGTTTACTCCCGGTCCTATGCTGCACTCTTTCTTAAGAGAAAGCGGCATGCCCTCGCTGTCGGCGTATTCGGGAGAAAGTGATCCCCCGCTCAGAGACAGGGTGGATTTCAGGAATGTGTCATCTATCGTGCTACCTTGGGCATATCCGCTCAGAGCGGTGCTGTTAGCCAGAAAATAAAGGGTGTAATCGCCTCTGGTCACGTCGCTGAATGTCACGGTGGCCTCCGGGGCATTAGGGGTGAGGGAGGCGTATTGGCGTACGGTGCCACTGCCGTCCACCATCCATACGCGAAGGTTCACCATCTCATCTCCGTCTTTCGCGCTTCTGGTGCCGGGAGCGGAGCTTATCTTTATCACCACATCCCCGCACTGAGAGTCATCGCCGCCCTGCGAAGAAGGCTGCTTCACGCAGGAGTGAAGCACGGTGAGAGCGCAGAAGAGCAGAAGAAGCGGAAAGCGGATATGTTGAACGGTCACTTTCATAACTATATGTTGATATCGACAGTGGATTGTACTTCGTTCCAGTCTTTTATGCTTACGGTGATCTCCACGCTCGACCTTTCGATTAGAAGAGTGTAGGTGTAGATTTTACCCGGCTGCCACTCTATGCTGGGGAGGACGGCCGTATTGTCCACATTCCCTCCGCCTGTGGTCTTGAAATGCACCGATGTGCTGCCGTAGCGCGGGTCGCTGCAGGTCTGCGGGATGGCGAAGACCACATTGTCCGCGTCGGAGCTGCCGAAGACATCGACAAGATTGCTGGCGGTGGTGCTGTCATCCTTGTCATAGACCCCGAAAGTCTTGTTCGGAGCCGCCTTGTAGAACTCGGTCACGGAGTCGAACGCATCGGCCGACCAGGTGATGAGCGGCGAGAGGTAATCGCCCGATGCGTGCGTGTAGTTCAGAACACCGGCCGCCTGAATGCCTGTGAGGTGGAACTCCGTGAGCACGTCCGTAGTGCCTTCGTCCACCGTCTTTCGGAACGCCACCCGGAAACGGAGCGCCGACAGGGCGTGCTGAAAGTTCATCGGGACACGCCCCGTGCCTTCCGGGTCGGTGGCGGGATGTCGCGTAGCGAAGGCGACGAGCAGGTCGTACTGATCCTCGATGATACGGTAGTTGATTATGATTCCGTCAGCGCCGGAACCTCCCGCCTCCACTGAGGCCGTGTACGGGTGATAGGCTCTGAAGCGGTAGTACATATTCCGCTTCCAGTAGTATTTGGGATTTGGACCCGTGCGGGTGTACTCCCAGTAGCCGGAAGTGGTGTTGTAGCTGACTTGCAGGGCAGATGAGTTGTCAAAGACGTTGGTGCCGGTGGCGGCCCCTTGGGTGGCGGAATACAGCCCATAGACTCCGAACGGCGCGGAGGTGAGATTACTGCTCGTCGTCTTGGTGGCTTTGGTCTGCGGTACGTCAGTTCCGGTAGGTGCCGGTGAGTTGTCCTGAGCCGGGCGCTGGCCGGACTCCTCGGCCGCGCTCTTGGCTTCTGCCGCAAAAGCGATGGCCGTGCCATCCTCGACGGTCTGTTTCTGACAGGCGGCGAGCAGGACTGCGGCAAGCAGGGCGGCATATTTCGCTGTTACTCCTCTCTTCATATCATTCTCCTCCGATTTTTATTGTATACGAGCCTCCGTCTGACCAGTCGGCTACTCCGGCGTCAAACTCGATAGGATCGTTCTCCTCGCCGATGACCAGACTGTAGGTATATTGATGCCCGATGGCCCAGAGGTTGGATGCGACTCCCTCGAATGACTTCTCGGCACTGCTCGGAGTGCTTGGGTAGCCTCCTGTGGCGGTGTCGTAGTAGGCATACTCCACATATATCGCGGCGGGGGTGCTTCTGCTGTCCGTAGCGGCGGTATATGCGTTGAGTACCTGAGGTATCACGAGCAGGCCGGACGCTCCTGTGAAGTTGTGAGCCTTTGTGTCTACAGTCTGTCCGGCGGAGTCCTCGAATATCACAATCTCTTCCATCTCGTCTTTTGAGCCCCAGGCCTCAGGTGTTGCCGTGCCTCCCGCAGCAGCTTCAGCAGCCGGGGTATATGTGCCTTTGGTGAAGATGTATTTCAGACTGATTTTGTATATCTTGGGCTCCTGTCCCTCCGTCGGGACGGGGCCGCTGCTGGCCTGGATTGTCAGTTTTGCGAGCTTGTGGCGGAAGAGGGTAGGGACTCCGAGATAGCCGTAGGTGGTGACATTGGCAGTGCGGTCGGAGGTCAAGTCGGCTATCATAAAGTCGGTATCCTGGTTGGTGGTCTTGTTGAGAACCCAATTGGTGAGGGTTACACCGTCCTTGTCGACGGAGATGCCGTCAGTGCTTGTCGCGCTGGCCACCGGGATGGATGCCGGAGAATAGGACCGGAAGCTCAGGCTTCCTGCCTTGGGCCAGTAGTAATGCTGCTCCGTGTTCCTCCATACTCTGCTGTCGAAGCTGATGGTGGCGTCGGCGAAATACGCCGTGGCGTCGCTCTTGTCCCTTGCCCAGCTCTTGCCGGCCGGGAGATACCAGGCGTAAGACTTGAACGGGACGGACTCGCTGTAGGCGGTAGCCGCCTTGGTGCGCGGCTGCTCGAGGGCGACATTATATGCCAGGCCAATCCGGCTTTCCGCCTGCACGCTCTCGACCTTGGTGCAAGCACCGGTGAGCGGGAGCAGTGCTGCCGCCGAGAGTAACGCTATGCCGAAATGCCTGAAGTACATAATAATTCTTTTCTGGTACCCGGAGGAAGTATCACCCTCCTCCGGGCTATGAGTTCTGAAGTGAAATTACCCAATGACGTAGGTGTGGGATTCAGTCTCCCAATCCACTACGCTCGGAGCCCAGTAAATCTGACGGGTCGCAAGATTGATCCGGATGGTGTAGGTGATCTTCTTGTTCTGCGCTATCTCAATGCCCGATGTAGCAGAGCCGGAAGCGCCGCCGTGGATAATATAGAGATCCACATTCTCCTCCACATTCTCGGTAGCATAGTTTGCATCATCTGTGTAGGTCAGCACCTGATACTCGAGATGCAGGTATGGCTTGTCAAGGCTTGTGGTAGAACTTCTTTCGGAAAGAGGCTGAGGAAGGACGAGAAGATAAGGGTTCGCGTTGGACGTGTGCTTGTTATTGAATGTAAGGTTGAACTCTTTGTTGTCAGTGAACCGCTCCGGATTACCTGAGTTGTCCGATATACAGTTATACCAGACATAGTCCTTCGTCGTAGCATGATCGGACCAGACGGAAGAAGGAGAATCAGTGTTGGTAGCAGAATAGGTGTATTTGCCGGTAGTGTTGAGGTTCTTGACAGATACGTTTTTGAGCTTGAAAACTACATCGCCTGCCTGGTATTCTTTGCCGGAGGTGCCATCGTGAGAGTTGGCGTAGTCGTACACTTCGAGGGTGCCGGTAGCAGAGGTCTTGACGGTCTCGAGGTTGATGTCTACAATCTGCGCGAGTTTGTGCTGGAAGACGATCGGAACGCCGGTGTAGCTTCCGTTAGTCTCATTTGCAGTCTTATCCTTGCTCTTCGTGACATCCGCTACCATAAGGTCGGTATCCTGGTGAGCATCGACGTCGTAGCTGGAGATAACGATACCATCGTTATCGGTTCCTGCTGTGACGGTAATCGGAGTTGAGGTTAAACTGGTTTCCTGATAATAATATGGGCTGTAAGCGAAGAAGGTAAGGCTACCTGACTTAGGCCAGAAATATGGCTTCGCGGTGGTCCAGACAGAATTGGTGCCATCATAGCTTATCTCGCTGGTAGGGATGTAGAGCTTCGTGTCGGCATCAGACATTTTGTAATTCCAAGTGCCGCTCGGGACATAGTATGCGAGAGAGCCGAAGGTCGGATCGGTGGTAGAGTAGGAAGTTCCGCTGATCATAGCTTTTGTGGAAGGTTTGCTGCTCAGCGGAGTGAAGCTGATCTGCTGAGGGTCACTCTGCTGATGAGTGACCTCGGTCTTGGTGCAGGCGGCGAGCAATGCGAGCGCCGGGACTGCGATGAGTAGAATTCTTTTCATCATTATTTGGCTTTAGTTGTTTGTTGTTGCTATGAGATATGCCCCCGGCCCGGACTCGCGCTCTTGCGCGACGGGACGGTGTGCTCTATATGTTGATTTCTGCGGAGGTGCCGGCACTCCAGTCTGTCACATCAGGATCCCAGAGGATCTCTTCTGCACCGAGGATGATGCCCAGGGTGTATTTCTTGCCGTTTTCCCAACCTGCGGTGTAGATATTCTTGAGGGCCTTTTCGACTGTGACGGTCTCCGTAACTGCAGTACCGGTATAGTTGGTGGTGATGGTGTATACTATCTCGATTACAGGCGTAGTGTCAGAGAAAGTCTGCGGAAGCACGATGTAGTAGTCATATGTCGCAGGAGTGAGAGTCTGGGCGGTTTTGGTTACTGATACTTCTGATCCGCTGTAGGTCGAAAGTTCAGTGTCTGAAGTCTGATTGCTCCAAGGAGTGGCATTTGCTGTAGGTGATCCCTGGCTGTAGTCTCCCTTGGTGTAGACACTTTTTAATTTGACGCTCTTAAGCTTGAACATTCCGTCAGGATAGGAGTTACCGGTTTCAGTCTCGTCTGTTCTGACGGTGAAGACAAGATTTGAAAGCACGTGCTTGAAGATAGTAGGAACGCCCTTTGCCCAGCTGTCGTGCTGTGTCGTGTTCTGTTTCTGGTCAGCGGTGATGTCGGCTACCATAAGGTCCTTGTTCTTATTCCGGGTGACATCATAACCGGTGGTGTTGATACCATTATCTTTTTCGCAGCTGATGGTGCAGTCCGTGACGGACGGGTTACTGGTGTAGTCTGTCCACGCGAAGAAGGTCAATTCGCCTTCTTTAGGCCAGTAATACGTGGTGGTCGCGTTCTTCCACGCTGTTTTTTCAGTTACATACACTATCAGAGAGCCGGAGATATAGCTTGTCGCGGAGGAATAGTTAGTCGACCAGCCAGTAGAGCCCTTCTGAAGAAAGTATGCGTAAGAGTAGAACTTCTTGTCTGTGGCGAAGTTAGAGGCCGCTTTGGTCTCGACAGTCTGGAAAGTGATCTCCTGCGGAGCGCTTTCCACCGTGGCTACTTCAGTCTTGCTGCAGCCGACAAGGAGCACCGCTGCCGCCGCAGGAAGCAGGAGAAGGAATGATTTGTTTTTCATAAGGTTACTGATAATATTCATAATTTTATAATAATATCTCGTGATGTTCTGTCTCCCAGTCGACCACCTCAGGCTCGAAGCCTCCTCCGGTATCCGGTTTCGGCGGGTCGATATGGATGGTCTCATCGAGCAGGAGCCAATGATGGTTTATGCATTCCTCGCTGAGGAAGAGGTCGGATATGTTGAAGGTGTGCTGCACCTTTCCGCTTCGGGTCTGGAGGTCGAAAGTGACTTCAAGGTTATTGGATGAAGCGTCGGGACGACCGAAGGTGTTGAAGACGGCACAGATGACAGGCTTGCCGTCATCGTCGCTCTTCTGCATCGTGAACCAGATGGTGGATTGCGGGTTGTCCACTCGCTCGCCGCGTGTTATGAAATTTGCGCTCGACATACCTGACAGTACGGCGGTGGCGGAGCTGACATATTCGAGTCCATCCACTTTGATCTGCAGGTAGTAACTCTCCACTACCGATCTGGCCTCAGTGTTCACCGTGTAGATGCCGGAGTGGTATGGGATCGTCTCCTGAGGGCTGCGGGCCACCACAAGATGGTCAGGGCAATAGGTAACGCTCTCTCCGGAGGGCACCTTAGTCGCGTAAGCGCTGGAGATGCGCTCCGGTACGCTGAGAGGGTAGGCTTCGACAGCGTCCCAGATGTAGGGCTCGCGTATGATGGTGGTCTCCGTGCCGAAGTTATAGGCATAGAGCCTGTATGTGCCCGGCGCTATGTTTATGCTGCCGTAGAAGGCTTTCTGGCCGGTTTCGTCTATCTCGGTGTCGGTGATGTATGCCTCGCAGGCTACCTCGTCACTGTTTTCCTTGAAGAAGATGACGTGCATCACGTCCATCTGAATCTCGGGCACGGGAATCTTCTCGTTATAGATGTCGCAGGTGACATTCATGATGGCTCTGGTGTTGATCTGAACTTTCACTCGGGTGTTGTAGTCCGGATCCTCCAGCGGCCGCCTCTGGCAGCCGGGCAGGATGAGGGCGGCACACAGCAGGGTCAGGACGGCGCCCATCGCACCTTCCTTCCACATCTTTATGTACCGGTTCGTCGTCATAATATATATATGTATATTATCTTCTTATCTTCTCTTCCTTCTTCTCCTTCTTCCTTCTTCCTTCTCTTCGTTTCACTCTACTCTCACTTCTTCCGTTCTGGTTCCGTTCTGGCGATTGCCGGTCGGGGCCGGCAATGACGGGGAGGTTACGTCATGCCCGACTTGCTCGGGCATCCCCTCACCTACGGCTCAGCTCATTCTACCGCTTTCCGACTGGTCCGGGAGTCACGGCCGAGAGGGATGACGAGCGAAATCTTCGCTTTCGTCGGGCCTATCCAGGTGACTTTTCCGGTGTTCTGACGGTCCCGATAGAGATGTTTGTAATCTTCATCGGGCTGATAGTGCCGGTAGTCGCTGCGCAGATAACCCACCGAGAGGCTGAACTCCATATTGACCCGGCGGCAGAGCGGCAGCGCGTAGCCGTAGCTGAGGCCCGCCGACCAGAACTCTCCCTGCCAGCAGAAGCGGGTGTCCCACTGCAGGTCGTATTTGCCGGACATACCGTAAACTCCGAGGAAATGCCCGGTGAGGTAGTCGCGGCGGTCATCGCGTATGAACCACCAGCGCGGTTCCACGCCCATATTCCATATCTGGAAGCAGTATTTCTTTCCATTCGGTCCCCAGTTCCACCAGGGGAAGTCATCCTCCAGCGCGAGCGAGAAGCGGTCCCCGAGGGGGAATTCCAATTCGAGATTGACCGCTGTCGCGAGATCATAGAGGAGGTTCGTTTTGACCGCAGGGTACCAGCGGCGCACGAGCGTGTCTTTCTGCGGCTCTTCGAGCAATGGCTCCGGGGTCTTCGGCTCGCGCAACGGGTTCACGCTGAGAGGTTCATCGCGCAGCGCAATAGCCGGGAGCGGCATCGGTTCCTCCGCATCGGCGGCAATCTGTTCCTCGACCACGAAGTGCGAAACTACGACCAGGTCGGCGTAACGCATATGGGGGAGAATGTTGGCAGTGATGTATCTGTACGGGACGCCTCCGAGGTAGGAGCGGAGACGAGCGAACGCGGCCTCGTCGCCGTAGGTGCGGGACGCAGTCTCATACTGCGCGATGGTCTCGTCGCGGTGCGGGAGTGCGTCGGCGGCCTTGAGGCGTGTGCGGAACTCGGGGTAGTTCGCGCCGAGCGGGATGATGGTGACTCCTTCGAAGCGGCGACCGCCACGCAGGCGCACCATCTGGTCGCGGAGGGCTTCGCCACGCTTGAGGGAGAGGCGTTCATTGAGCGCAGCTCCGCCCTCGGATGAGGAGCTGGAGTAGATGTAGAGGGTGTCCGCCGGGTGGTCGAGGTCGTTCAGGAGCGTCGCGAGGCGGCGGAGTGTGGCGCCGTTGTCTTCATATAAGGTGTCGATTACGGCGTTCGACCAGCGGAAATGTACTCTGAGCGTGTCTCGGCGCTCCGGGGTGAAGAGTTTTATGATGTCGTCTTTAGGAGAGGGCTCCGGCTTTATGTCCTCGTTTATTATGGACCCCTTTATTATAGCCTCTTTTGTGGCGACCTCGTTCATTATGGCCTCCGGGGTGGCGGTGGTGGTCTCTGTCTGGATGGCCGGTGAGGTCTGGTGGGTCGGAGCGGCTGGCGATGGCTGCGCGGCGGGGGTAAGTACGGCGGAAGCGTTGACGCTGCACGTCAACACGCTCATAAGTATGCCCGCCACAATAAACATCAGCTCTTAAACCTTAGTGATTCTTGAAAAACTAATTTTTCGTCATTCGTAAACTCCCCTCAAGCCTGTCAAGTTATCGCTCCCGGCATAACATTAGGCAAAATTCAAGTGTCGCGTAAGTAACACCTTTACGCAACTGCACAACTATGCTGCAAAGGTAGTTAATAATTTTTATATTATTTATAAAAAAGCGATTATTTTGCCCCCCCCCCCGAATTTTTCTAAAATCTTGACTTCCAGTTGATTATTTGTATTTTTAATTAAGAATAGTTCCAAATTACAAAGCAATTACAACTTTGGGTCAGGGCGTTGTAAATCATTTTAACCGTTAATGTCACGGTTAAATGACGTGTGGCCATCCGGAACAATAAGTGGGCAGAAAGGAACAAAAAAGGTCATAGACGGCGGTCAGAGGTCGGTGCAAATAGGGTAATCCGGACAATATGACGTTCGGGATTGCCGGTCGG